>CAYTAE010000042.1:0-10646 GCA_964435655.1 uncultured Rhodospirillaceae bacterium | reverse complement strand
GCCTATCAGATTTTTCGCAGTTATCAGGTTAACCGACAGATTTTCACCGCGCCGGTAGCAAAAATTCACCAATATCGTTTCAAGCAGGTGGCGGTGCTGAACCTTGCCTATCTGGTGACGTTCGGCGCAGAGCTTGCGGTGATTTCCATGTTGCCCCTGTTTTTCATGGACACCTTTGGCCTTTCGCAAATTGTGGCCGGGGTTCTGGCGGCGGGGTTTGCCTGCATGAATCTTTTCGCGCGGCCCGGTGGGGGCATGCTTTCGGACCGGTTCGGTCGCAAGCGTGTGTTGATGGTATTGATCGCCGGCCTCGGTTTTGGCTTCCTTGCGATGTCGCAGATCGGACCGGGCTGGTGGGTGCCGTTGGCGGTTCTGGTTTCCATGTGCTGCTCTTTCTTTGTTCAGGCCGGTGCGGGGGCTGTTTTTTCCATGGTTCCGTTGATCAAGCGTCGCTTGACCGGCCAGATTGCCGGCATGGTGGGCGCTTATGGAAATGTCGGCGCCGTGGTCTTTCTGACCGTGCTGTCCTTTGTTGCACCCCATGTGTTTTTCCTGGTGATAGCGGGAACAGCGGCGCTCACCCTGGTCGGCATCTATTTGTTTCTGGATGAGCCGACGGGTCATATGGTGGAGGTGTTGCCCGACGGCACCATACAGATGATCGACGCTGGCTGAGGCGCGGAACGCTCTATGGGACGGACACCAACGCTTACCATTGGCCAGCATTCCGAGGCTGGCCGGAAGGAAAGGAATGAGGATTCTTTTGGAATTCTTATTCCCGGTGAGCCGCTGCTCACCACCAAGGGCATCGTTATGGCCATCGCCGACGGCATGAGTGGCAGCGAAGCAGGCAAGGAAGCCAGCGAAAGCTGCGTCAAAAGCCTGCTGTCCGATTATTTGTGCACCCATGAATCCTGGTCGGTGCAGACCTCGGTGGAACGCGTGATGGTCGCGGTCAATCGCTGGCTTTGCAGTCAGGGGATGGCGCTTTCTCCCGGCGGCATGGGCATGGTCAGCACCCTAAGCGCGCTTATTCTGAAGTCAGGCACCGTTGCCTACATTTTCCACATTGGCGATTCGCGCATCTACCGCTTGCGAGGGGGCGGGCTTGAATCCCTGACCCGGGATCATCGGATGCAGGTTTCGGATAACAAGACCTATCTCAGCCGTGCCATGGGGGTCGATACGGATTTGAAGATCGACTATCGCAAGATCGAGGTGGAAGCCGGGGACGTCTTTATTTTTACCACTGACGGCGTCCATGATTTTTTGCCGGACGCCGAGATCGTGACGACGATTGCGTCCGCGTCAACGTTGAGCGAGGCGGCCACAAGGCTGGCTGCCTCGGCTCTGGAGCATGGGAGCACCGACAATGTGACCTGCCAGATTGTTCGCATCGACGATACGGGTGTCGAGGACGACGACGTCTATTTCCAAAAGCTTCAGGCGCTTCCCTTTCCGCCGGATCTGGAACCGGGGATGGTGCTGGACGGCTATCGCATCCTTCGTGAATTGCACGCCAGCAAACGTAGCCAGGTTTATCTGGCCGTTGATACGGAGACGGATTTGCGCGTGGTGATAAAGACGCCGTCGGTCAATTTCGAAGATGACGAAGCCTATCTTGAACGCTTTTCGCGCGAGGAATGGATCGGCCGCCGCCTGGCCAGCCCCCATGTGCTGAAAATTATCGAGCCGAAGCGGCGCAAACAATGCCTCTATTACATCAGCGAATATGTTGAAGGGCCGACCCTGCGCCAATGGATGGCAGACCATCCGACGCCCGGCTTGATGGAAGTCCGCGATTTGGTCGCGCAAATTGCCATGGGGCTTCGGGCCTTCCACCGCAGGGAAATGGTCCATCAGGATTTAAAGCCAGAGAATATTCTCATCGATAATTATGGGACGGTGAAGATTATTGATTTCGGATCGGTCAAGGTCACAGGCCTTGAGGAAGTTGCGTCCCCGGTTGATGCGGGTGGCGTTCTTGGGACCCTTGCCTATACGGCCCCGGAAAGCTGGCTGGATCAGCCATCGACCAACCGCAGCGATATTTTTTCCCTGGGGGTTATCGCGTACGAAATGTTGACAGGTGCGCGGCCTTACGGGGATGGGTTTTCTTCGCGGCGTTCTGCCCAGCGACGTTCTTTTGTTCCCGCCACGCACCACAATCCGGATTTGCCGGCATGGGTGGCGGCGGCCCTTGCCAAGGCCGTGGCCCGCGATCCAGAAAAACGCTACGACGCGCTGTCGGCTTTTACCGCCGATCTTTCAAGGCCCAACACGGCGTTTCTTACCCACGAAAAACGGTCCTGGATTGAAAAAAACCCCGCCGGGTTTTGGAAAAGCACGGCCTTGCTGCTTTTGGCGACGGTGGTTGTTCTACTTTATAGGCTTTTGGGCTAGACGGCGCGGGAATGTTGCCCTGTGCCGGGTTGCAAAAAGCGGGTGAATCAAGGATTCCAGGGGGCCGGATGGACATCCTTCCCTGCATGCCACCGTCAATAGCGTATAGTGTCTTATTCCATTTTGAATTTTCCACGCGCAATGCAGGATGCTTATCTATGATTTTGGCTCAGATTACCGACCTTCACGTTCGCTCCCCCGACATTCCTTCGCATTTTCAGTTTGATCCGATCCAAATGCTGCAAAATGCCGTCGCGCGGTTAAACGCGCTGACCCCCAGGCCCGATGCTGTCATCGTGACAGGGGATCTGGTGGATTGCGGGCGTCCCGATGAATATCACTTGCTGGCTGAAACCCTTGAGCCGATGGAAATCCCGCTTTTTCTGGTTCCTGGCAATCACGACAACCGCGACAATTTACGCGCGGTGCTGCGTTCGCGTTATCCCTATCTGCCGGAGACGGGGTTCCTCAATTATGTGGTCGAAGATCTTCCGCTGCGCCTGATCGGTCTGGATACGACGATCCTTGGCAATGATGCGGGGCTTCTTTGCGAAGAACGTTTGGACTGGCTTGCGGCGTGTCTTGGCGAAGCACCGGACCGGCCGACGCTTCTGTTTATGCACCATCCGCCTTTCTTGACCCGGATGCAGGAAATGGATGCACTGACATGCGCAAACGGAGACAAATTGCGTACCCTTCTTGCCGATCATCCCCAGGTCGAACGCATCATTTGCGGCCATGTGCACCGGCCCATTCAGACCCGTTGGGAACATGCGCTTGTCAGCGTATCCCCCAGCACGGCCCATCAGCTCTACCTTGATTTTAATACGGAACTGACGGGCTATGTGCTGGAGCCGCCGGGTTTCCAATTGCACATGTGGGATGCCAAGGATGGGTTTGTCAGTCACACTGCGCCGATCGACGCCTTTCCAGGTCCCTTCGATTTTCATCCGACGGCGCGGGCAGCGCTGCGCAAGGATCTTGCCTGAGCCAGGCTCCGGCCTGTTCGGACTTATTTTGTGGCGGCGTCTTCGCGTATTTTTTCGCCAAGCCATAGGATTTGGCTTTTCAGGGGCGCAAGCAGGGGATGGTCAGCGGGTAAATCCACGATCAGGCTTTGCCAGCGCAACAACGCTTCGGCAAATTTCTGGTCCTGCATGTCCGCAAGGCCGAGATAATAGCGGGCCGAAGGGTCCTTCGGATCGTAGTCAAGGACAGAGGAAAAGGCGCGCCGCGCTTTGGGTGTGACTGTGCCTTCTTCTGCAAGCACCAGGGTTTCGCCATAGGCGGCAAGCAGATCCGGGCGTGCCGTTCCCAACAGTCCAACGGCGACGGAATAGGCATCCGCCGCTTCTAGATAACGGCCAAGCAAACGGCGAACCAGAGCCAGTTTTATCCAGGCCTCGGAATTTTCCGGTTCGTCCTGGACCGTTTTCTCCAGTTTTTTGACAAGTTTTGCGACCTTGCCCTGGGGGTCCGCGGCGGCGGCTTCCGCGTCAAAGGGTTGGCTGGGCAGCAGCGGCGCACCGTGGAAGGCATAGACCATCACGGCGCCTATGGTCACGCAAAGCACGATGATGCCGGCCGTCCGCAGGGGGTCGAAATAGAAATGGGCTTTCGGCGTTTCTTTTTCTGCGGCAAGCAACCGGCGGCCGATTTCCGCTCGCATCACTGCCGCTTCTTCCGGGGAAAGGGTTTCGGTTTCGACATCACGCTGAAGCGCGTCTAGCTGATTGCGATAGATCGAAAGATCGGCTTTGTCTGTAAAGGCGGCCTCGATTGCCTCACGCCGGCGAATGAACGGGCGCAACAACAGAACCAGCACGACACCGGTAAGGAGAATGGCAAGTAGCCAGAAATAGCTCATGGGTGGCGATCCAGAATTTCCTGAATACGACGTTCTTCATCGGGTGAAAGCGTTCGCGGTGATGCTAGATTACGTCTTCGCCGGCGAAGATAAAAGGCAGTGACGGTGATGGCGATCGCGAAAAGGAAAAATGGGCCCAGCCACAGAAGATAGGTCGTCGACTTCAAGGGCGGGCGCAACAACACATAATCGCCATAACGTTCGACGACGAAGGCAAGGGCCTCGTCGTCCGATGCTCCCGCCAGCAATTGTTCGCGGATAAGCATGCGCAGATCACGGGCAAGCTGGGCATCCGAATCGTCGATCGACTGATTCTGACAGACAAGGCAGCGCAGCCCTTTTCCGATCGCGCGCGCGCGTGCTTCCAGTGCCGAGTCTTCCATAATCTCGTTCGGCTCGACGGCAAGAGCCGGCACCGTGACGAGGAACGGCATCATGGCGAAAAACAGCAACGCGATGAAAACGGTCTTCATTTTTCAAGCTCTTCGATTAACGGCAGGAAATTCTCCTGCCAGGCATCAGGGGTGAGCATGCCGACATGTTTCCAGCGTATGCGGCCTTCGCGATCCACCAGGTAAGATTCAGGCACACCATAAACGCCCCAATCGATGGCGATGCGGCCGGAAAGATCGGTGCCGATGCGATCATAGGGGTCCCCGCGTTCGGCCAGCCAGTTTTGCGTTGCCTCGGGCGTGTCGCGGTAGGCAATGCCGGCGACGGCAACCCGGCCTTCCTGCTTTAGCTTGAGAAGCAATGGGTGTTCGATCTTGCAGGGCAAGCACCAGGAAGCAAAAAAATTGACGAGTGTTATTTTCCCCGCCAGATCCGCTTTTTTAAAGCCGTCTTCGCCGCCTTCGAGAGAGGGAAGCGCAAACTCCGGCGCCGGCTTGTCAATCAGGGGCGATGGCACGACGGCGGGGTCGAGGCCGAGGCCCACCAGAAAGACGGCAAGAAGGCCGGCGAAGAAAAGCAGTGGCAGAAGAACGGAAATGCGCATGGTTAGCTTGCCCGGCTTTGTGGCAGGGGCGTTCCCTTGCCTGGGGCGCGTCTCTGGCGGCGCCGTTCGGCGAGCGAAAGCCCGCCGCCAAGGGCTGTCAAGATGGCCCCGATCCAGATCCAGGGGGCCAACGGGTTGTGATAAAGGCGAACGGCCCAGATATCGGCGTCTTCCGATTGTTCGCCAAGCACGACGTAGATGTCGGAAAGCCAGGTGGTGTGAATGGCGGCTTCCGTCGTCCAGCGTTTCTCGACCGGGTAATAACGCCGTTCCGGTGTCAGGGTGGCCAGAAGCGTGCCGTCGCGATGGACGCGGAAATCGCCGCGATCGGCAAGGTAGTTTGGCCCCCGGATGCGCTTGGTGCCCTTAAAGCTGATTTGATAGCCGGCGATATCGACAATGTCGTCCGCCTGCAAGGCACGGATTTTTTCCGTTTGCCACAGCGACGCGCCGGTGATGCCAGCCAGCAGGATGGCAATGCCACCATGGGCGACAAGCATGCCGAAAAAGCGGATGGGAAGCTTGCGAAGCCGGGACAGGCTTGCCATGGGGGCGACGCGAAAAAGCTGCACACGCTCGCTTAGCAACACGAAGAGGCTGGCAATGAGCCACGCGGCCAGGCCGATGCTGAGAAGGGCAAGGGGCGGCTGGTCCGCATGAAAGGCATAGGCGATGACGGCGACGGCAAGGCTTGCCAGACCCGCGGCCCAAAGGCGTTTTAAAACCGGAAAGATGTCGGCTTTCTTCCATGGCAGGAACGGCCCGATGGCCATCATGAAGACAAGCGGCAGCAACAGCGGAAAGGTGGTCGCGTTAAAAAAGGGCGCGCCGACGGAAACTTTGTCATTGCTCAACACATCAAGAAAAAGCGGATAAAGCGTGCCAAGAAAAACGGTGGCGGTCACCGTCACAAGAAGCAGATTGTTCAGCAGCAGGGCGCCTTCCCGTGACAACGGGCCAAGGGTGCCGGGTGTTTTTAAGGTATGGGCGCGTGCCGCGTAGAGAAACAGCGATCCGCCGATCGTGACCCCAAGCAAGGCCAGAATAAAGACGCCGCGCGTTGGGTCTGTCGCGAAGGCGTGGACCGAAACCAGGACGCCAGAGCGCACGAGAAAGGTGCCAATCAGGCTCAGGGAGAAGGCGAGGATGGCGAGTAGCACCGTCCAGCTTTGCAGGCATTCACGCCGTTCGACGACGCAGATGGAATGGAGCAGCGCCGTACCGGCAAGCCAGGGAAGCAGGGAGGCGTTTTCAACCGGGTCCCAGAACCAGAAACCGCCCCATCCCAGTTCGTAATAGGCCCACCAGCTTCCAAGGGCGATGCCGATGGTAAGAAAGCTCCAGGCGGCCAGCACCCAGGGCCGCACCCGTCGCGCCCAGGCCGATCCGATCTGACCTTCAAGAAGGCCGGCGATGGCAAACGCAAAGGCGATGGAGAAACCGACATAGCCGAGATAGAGAAAGGGCGGATGAAAGGCGAGGCCCGGATCCTGCAGCAGCGGGTTCAGGCCCTGACCGTTCGTCGGTGCCGGGTCGAGACGGAGAAAAGGATTCGACGTAAAAAGAATGAAGAGCAGGAACCCCGTTGAAAGGCAGCCCTGCACGCCAAGGATGCGCGCACGCAGGCTATGGGGAAGCTTGTTCCCAAGCAGGACAAGAATCTGGCCATAGAGGGCAAGGATAAAGACCCATAGCAGCATCGAGCCTTCGTGGTTTCCCCAGACGCCGCTGATTTTATAAAGAAGCGGTTTTGCGGAATGGGAATATTTTGCAACGGCGGTGACGGAAAAGTCAGACGTGACGAAGGCATAGGTCAGGGCAAGGAAGGAAAACGCGATAAGCAGGAATTGCGTCGAGGCGGCCGGTCCGCTTGCCAAAATCCAATAGGCATCTTTCCGCGCGGCTCCCAGCAGGCCCAGAAGGGCCTGCACACCCGCTGCGAAAAGGGCGAGCACCAATGCGTAATGACCAAGCTCAGGAATCATTCCGGCGTGCCTTCTTTTTGCTGCTTGTCTTTCCAGTAGCCGGATTCTTTCAAGGCGTCCGTCACCGCTGGCGGCATATAGTTTTCGTCATGTTTGGCTAAAATTTCACTCGCCTCGAAAATGCCGTTTTTCTGCAAACGGCCCTCGGCGACGATTCCTTGGCCCTCGCGGAAAAGATCGGGCAGCAATCCACGGTAATGCACGGAAATGGCGTTTCGAAAATCCGTTACCCGAAAAGTTATGTCCAGGCTGTCGGCACCGCGCTGGATGCTGCCTTCTTCGACAAGCCCGCCGATGCGGATGCGATCCTGCGGCCCGACGGTCTTTGTCTGCAGGTCGGTTGGGGAATGGAAGAAGACAAGATTTTCTTCAAGGGAGGAAAGAATCAAAGTTGCCGCCACGCCTAAGGCGAGCAATCCAGAAAGAACGAAGGAAAGGCGGCGGCGTTTGGGGGTCATGCTTCGCGTCGGTCTTTCGATTCCTGCGCGCGAAGGCGGTGCAGCATTTGCCTGTTCTGGCGCAGCTCGCGCAAGGCCCATGTGAAAAGCCCTGCCAGCATGAGAAGGGCAAGCCCATAGGCGGGCCAGACAAAGATGCCATGGCCATCTAGGGTCAGAAGATTTTCAATTTGGTTCATGTGGCCTCGGATGGAATTACGCTCAATTCCCTGCAATATGGGGGTCTGCGCCAGCTTGAGCAAGGCGAAGCACGCGAATTTTCTGGGCCAGCAGGGCGCTTTTGACGCGAATAAGCAGGAGAACGACGAAAATGGCGGTGAAACTCAACGCCATCAGCAAAAGGGGCGTCAGCATGGAAATGTGGATCGTCGGCCCATCCATGCGGAGCACGCTCGCCGGCTGGTGAAGCGTGTGCCACCACTCGACAGACCATTTGATGATCGGCACGTTCACAAAACCGACCAACGCCAGGATGGCGGCAGCTTTGGCGCTGCGTCCCCGGTCGTCGAAGGCGTTCTGCAAGGCGATGTAGCCGAGGTAAAGAAAGAAAAGAATAAGCACCGATGTCAGCCGCGCATCCCAGACCCACCAAGTTCCCCAGGTTGGTTTTCCCCAAAGCGATCCGGTGACAAGGGTCAGCAGGGTAAAGCTGGCACCGATTGGTGCGGCCGCGCGTGCTACGATATCTGCCAGTGGGAATTTCCATATAAGAAAGAGCGCGCTGGCAGTGGCAAGCATTGTGTAAGCGCCAATGCCGACCCAGGCCGACGGCACATGGACGTACATAATGCGCACGCTTTCTCCCTGCTGGTAGTCGGGTGGGGAGACGAAAAGGCCAAGGCTAAGGCCTCCAAGCAGGCTCAGCATTGCAAGGCCAGCCACCCAGGGGAGAACAAGGTCAGCGAGTTTCAAAAAACGCTTTGGATTAAACATGGAACGCAGACAAACCTATTCCAGTGCCTGGCGCAAGGTCGCTGCACTGACCCATGGCGAGAAGGCAAGAGCAAGGACGAGCAAGCCCCCAAGCACGGCAAGGCGTGGAGCGGGATCGGCGCCTTGAATGGCGGCATCGACGGCGGCCACTCCGAAGATCAGGACCGGAACCAGTAAGGGCAGCAGCAGCAGTGCCAGCAGGACGCCGCCCCGGCGCGCTCCAAGAACAAGCGCCGCGCCCACGGCACCTAAAAAACTTAAAACCGGCGTGCCAAGCAGCAGCGCCAGTTCCATGGTGCCGATGGCCGCGCTTGGCATGTTCAACAGCAATGCCAGGATGGGGGCGGCGATCAGCAGCGGTAGGCCGGTCGTTAGCCAATGAGCCAGGCATTTTGCCAGGACGATGGCTTCCAGCGGCACGGGCGCGATAACAAGAAGTTCCAGGCTGCCATCCTCGTAATCCGCCTGAAAAAGCTGTTCCAAGGAAAGCATGGCGGCCAGCAGCGCCATCACCCAAATTACACCAGCGGCAATCCGTGCCAGCACGGCGGCTTCCGGGCCGACGCCAAAGGGAAAGAGCAGGGCACCCAACAGGAAAAAAAGCACCGCCGTTGCGCTGTCGCTTGCCTGTCGATAGGCCAGTCGCAATTCGCGGTAGAGAAGGACTTTAAAACGGTTCACGGGTTTACATTCCCTTCCATGGCGCAACGACAAGTTCGAGGCGTGTATAGCCTGGGGGCATGTTGTCGCCATGGGTTGCAAGGACAACGATGCCGCCGCGATCGCGGTGCCGGGCCATGGCATCGCGTAAGGCATCCATTGCCTGAGCATCTAGAGCGGTTTCCGGTTCGTCGAGCAGCCACAGTGGGGCGTCCGTCACCCATAGCCGGGAAAGCGTTAGCCGGCGGCGCTGGCCAGCCGAAAGGAATCGCGCCGGAAGGTCGGCCAGGCGGTCAAGGCCGAAGGTGCCAAGGGCTGCCGGCACCTTTTCCCCGGTTCCATGGAGGGCGGCCCAGAAGGCAAGGTTTTCCTCGACGCTCAAGCTGGCCTTGACGGCGTTCCCATGTCCGACAAAGCAAAGCCTTGCGTGATGGGCCTCGGGGTCGTCGGCAATCGCAGTGCCTTGCCAGCGGATGACGCCGGCATTTGGTGCGCGAAGGCCGGCCATCAGGCGCAGCAGGCTGGTCTTGCCGCTGCCGTTCGGCCCTGTCAGCATCAACGCGCCGCCAGCCTCAATGGCAAAATTCAGCCCCTCGAAAACGTGGCGTTCGCCGCGAATGCAGGTGAGGTCTTGGCCGGTAAACGCCGCCATGGGGTTCCTTCGTCGCGTTGGTTCTGGGGGAGTTGTGTCGGTTCAGAACGCTAGGAAGCCCCCACCAACCTTGACCTTTCTAGTCTAAATAAAAAGCCACCTCAAGCGTGGGCAAGGCGCAATTTCAGCCCTGGTAGCGTGTTGGCGTTCCCCCTTTGAACATTTTCCCAAAAAAGGGCTCCAGCGTCTTCGGGCGTGAGGACGGCGGCGGCAATTTGTGTTAGTTTCGGCGCGCCTGAACCCCAAGGAGGAAATTTATGCCCGCCACAACGTCCCCCACGCCATCCGATCGTTTGCACGCCAGAAAATCGTTTAAAAGCGGGGGCAGGACCTATGACTATTTCAGCCTTGAGGCGGCGGCGAAGTTCGGCGATGTCGCCCGGCTGCCCTTTTCGCTGAAAGTGCTGCTGGAAAACCTTCTGCGCCATGAGGATGGCGAGACGGTCACCCTTGCGGACATCGAAGCTCTTGCGAAATGGACGGAAACCGGGACGGTCCAGCGCGAGATTGCGTTCCGTCCGGCCCGTGTGTTGATGCAGGATTTCACCGGCGTCCCCGCCGTCGTCGATCTGGCGGCGATGCGCGACGCGATGGTGGCGATGGGTGGCGATGCGGGTCGGATCAACCCGCTTTCGCCGGTCGATCTTGTCATCGATCATTCTGTTACCGTCGACCACGCGGGCAGCGCCGG
>CAYTAE010000041.1:0-10785 GCA_964435655.1 uncultured Rhodospirillaceae bacterium | reverse complement strand
AAACACCGACATCGTCCGCGTACTTTCCTGAAAAAACCCTAGAAACCCCTCACCTCACAGAAAAGGGTGTTGATCCGAGTACCATTCCCGTCCATATATGTCAACATGACTGACATAAAATCCGGCGTAAACCCACTGTTCCTGCGCGAAGAGGAGCTGCGCCAGGGCATGGAGCTTTTGTTCTACGCCTATCGCGATTTTACGGCCGAACCCGACGCCATTCTTGCAAAAAACAAACTTGGCCGAGCCCATCACCGGGTCATTTATTTCGTCGGACGCTACCCCATGATCAGCGTTAGCGAGTTGCTGGATATTCTTCGTATCACGAAGCAAAGCCTGTCGCGCGTTCTAAGCGAGCTTGTCCGCCAGGGTTTTGTCACCCCGCAACCCGGACAGCGGGACCGCCGCCAACGCCTGCTGCAACTCACCACCAAGGGATCGGAGCTTGAACGCAAATTGTCTGAACCCCAGCGCCGGCGCGTCGCGCGCGCCTATCGCGCCGCTGGTGCCGAGGCCGTCGAGGGCTATCGCAAGGTTCTGACCGGCATCATCGACGAAGAAACCGAGGCAAAATCCCGACGCAACCGCAACCCCGAAACCTGACCCCACCATCGGCATGACGGCATAGCTGCGCTATACTCCCCCTCATGGCAACGGACTGCACGCATATTCTGGTCGTCGACGACGACACGCGGCTGCGCGACCTTCTGAAAAAATACCTCTCGGAAAACGACTTTCGGGTCACGACGGCACAGAACGCCAAAGACGCACGCGACAAGCTTCAAAGCCTTGCGTTCGATCTGATCGTGCTTGACGTTATGATGCCGGGCGAAAGCGGCATTGATTTTACCCACGCGCTTCGCAGGGACAGCAACATCCCCATTCTGCTGTTAACGGCGATGGGCGAAGCGGACGATCGCATCAAGGGGCTGGAAGTCGGTGCCGACGACTATCTATCAAAACCGTTTGAGCCACGGGAACTTGTGCTTCGCATTCAAACGATTCTTCGCCGTACACAAATGGACGGGGAAGCGGTGGCAAAAATCCACCTTGGCGATTTTTCCTTCGACCTTGCCCGCGAGGAATTGCGAAAAAATGGCACAATGGTGCATCTGACAAGCACCGAAGCACGCCTGCTTTCCGTCCTGGCGCAAAATCCTGGAAAGGCCCTAAGCCGGGAAGCGCTTGTCGAAAAAAGCTGCGTTGACGGAGGTGCACGCACCGTCGATGTACAGGTTGCGCGGCTTCGCCGTAAAATCGAACCGGACCCAAAACTGCCCCGCTATCTGCAGACCATTCGCGGACAGGGCTATGTGCTGTGGCCAGATCGCTAGGACAG
This sequence comes from uncultured Rhodospirillaceae bacterium, assembly GCA_964435655.1. Lineage (GTDB taxonomy): Bacteria > Pseudomonadota > Alphaproteobacteria. The sequence continues at coordinate 9,446 of CAYTAE010000041.1, read as the reverse complement.
AGCCATGATCAAACGTTTCCTTCCGCAAACGCTTCTCGGGCGTTCCCTGATGATCATCGTGATGCCGCTGATCCTGCTGCAGGTCGTCTCGGCTTATATTTTCTACGAACGCCACTGGTACACCATCACCCGTCACCTTGCCAGCAGCCTGGCTGGCGAAATTGGCGTCATCATTCATTTGATGGAAACCGACACGGCGACGCCGCCGCAAACAGCGCATCTGGGTCCCGTCCTGGGACTGCTTGAAATTCGTACCGCCTTACGAAAGGGGGAAACGCTTCCCCCCGCGCTACCTGCACCACGGTTCAGCTCTCTCGACGCGACGCTTCGCCATGAGCTTGCGGCACATCTCCCATACCCCTTTCAGATCGACACGCAAAGCTACGACCGGGAAGTGGCGATAGATGTGCAAATGCCGGAGGGCGTGTTGCACATTGTTGTGTCCCGCAAGCGACTGTTTAGTTCGACAACCTATATTTTCATTCTGTGGATGGTCGGGGTTTCCCTTGTCCTGTTTGCAATCGCAACCGTCTTCATGCGCAATCAGGTGCGCCCACTGCGTCGCCTGGCCATTTCCGCCGACCGTTTTGGGCGGGGATTGGATGTGCCCGATTTCAAGCAGGCCGGGGCGCTGGAAGTGCGTCAAGCAGCCACCGCCTTCACTCTCATGCGGGAACGAATCCAGCGCCAGATTTCCCAACGGACGGAGATGCTAGCCGGCGTTTCCCACGATCTGAGAACGCCGCTAACGCGGATCAAATTGCAACTTGCCCTTATGAAAGACAATCCCGACATCGCCAACATCCGAAACGATATCAACGACATGGAAACCATGTTGGAAGGCTATCTTGCCTTTGCGCGCGGCGAGAGTGGCGAAAATGCGGTGGCGGTCAATCTGGGGGCCTTGCTTGACGAGGCTGCCAAGGCCGCGCGCCGAGAGGGGGCCGCGATTGACCTGCATGTCGAAGGCGAAATGATTCTTTCGTTGCGGCGCGATGCCTGCAAACGCGCCCTGGCTAATTTTCTCTCCAACAGCCAGCGCCATGCCGAGCATATTTCCGTTCGTGCAGGCAGGCGGGATGACGGCGTCGTGATTACCATTGATGACGACGGCCCCGGCATCCCCGCCGACAAACGCGAAGACGTTTTTCGTCCCTTCTACCGGCTGGACACATCGCGCAATCGCGAGACCGGCGGCGTTGGCCTTGGACTGGCAATCAGCCGCGACGTCATCCGGGGACATGGCGGCGATGTGACCCTTGACGCCTCTCCGCTCGGCGGCTTGCGCGTACAGATCCGGCTGCCGCTTTAGCGCCCACCACGCAAAAAAGCCGCCGGAAACCCGGCGGCTTTTTCAAGAACGGCCTGATAAAAACAGGCAAACTGCAGGAAAGTTAAGCCGATTTGGCTGCCTTCGCCGGAGCCTTGCCATTTGCTTTCGCCTTGCCGTTTTGCTGCGCGGCGTTGCGAAATTCATCGAGGCTTTCCGTGAAACGCTGTTCAACAACCTGAAAGATTGCGTTTGCAGACTTCGTCGCAAGATCCGTAAGCGTGCCGGCATCCGTAACCGTCTCTTCGAAGATCGACTCGGCCAGATCGGCCTGCTTGGCGGTCGCCTCTTCCGGCGTCTTGGAGCCAACAATCGCTTCTGTGCCTTTTGTGTAGGATTCGATGCGGTCCTTCGCAATTTCGCTCTGGCGCGTCGTCAGGGTCTGAAAGCCTTCAAAGACCAGGCGGCTAACTGCCGTCGCAACTTCAAGATTCTTGCGCTGGCTTTCGGCCAGGGCCTCGGTGTTCACTTTCGGCAAACCAAAGTCCTTAAAAAGCTTCGTCATGTCTTCGTTCAGAAAGGGATTGAATTTATCCATCACTTTTATCCTCTATTTGTTTCCAGAAGGCTGCGGCCTCGGCCTCGGCCCGGTTGATCAAAGGTTGCTTTCGCAACACAACATGTAATTTCGCAGCACAATATAATATATTGCAGTGCACAATATGGGGGCAGTATCGACCGGGGAGCCACCCCCGTCAAGTATTTTTTTGCGGTGCACAATAAGCAGGGGCGCAGACCCCGTGAGAACCGGAAAAAACGGCAGAAAATAGCCGTTTATTTAATGATGCGCCGCCGAAGATACGGGGCTATTCACCGCCAAGATCCCGAGATCGGGCCGTGGCCGCCGCAACCGCCCGGTCCAGAAGGGCCTGCAAGCCGCCGGCCGCCATCAGAACATCCAGAGCCGCTTCGGTCGTGCCGCCGGGGCTGGTGACGTTTTGGCGAAGCACATCGGGTGCGTCGTCCGAACGCTGCAACAGCGTGCCGCTGCCACCAAGGGTCGCACGCGCAAGACGCCATGCCAGATCGGCCGGCAACCCCGCCTTGATACCGGCCTGGGCGAGGCATTCTGCAAACAAGAAAACGTAAGCCGGACCGCTGCCGGAAACTGCCGTCACAGCATCCAGCAACGCTTCGTCTTCAACCCAGTCCATGTCACCGACCGCCTCAAGCAAGGTCTGGCAAAGGGTGCGCTGGGGGTCCGTCACGGAAGCGTTCGCACAGGCCACCGTCATGCCCTGGCCAATGGCCGCGGGCGTGTTCGGCATGGCGCGCACGATGGCCGCCGGCCCCAGCTTTTCTTCAAAAAGGGCGAGGCGCTTGCCAGCGACGATGGAAAGAAAAACGGTGTCCGGCCCGACAAAACGGTGACAGTCGGCAAGAATTTTTTCGACCGCCTGGGGCTTGACGGCGAGCACGACAACCGCCGGCCGCAAGGCAGCTTCCACAGCATCAATGGCGGAAAGGATGCGCAGCCCATCCTGGTCATGGCGGGCCTCAAGGGCGCCGCGCGCGGGCTCGACAACAAGGACCTGTTCGCGCGCCAGACCGCCGTCGAGCCAGCCGTCAAGCATGGCACCGCCCATCTTTCCACAGCCAATGAGAAGAACGGGTCCGTCCACCTTATCTCACCCCACGCCGGGCAGAGCCTAGGCTTCCCCGACCGTATCGAGCATGGCGAGGCGCAGGGCTTCCTCCGGCCCTTTGTCGCCCCAAAGCACGAATTGCAACGCCGGATAGAAGCGGTCGCACTCAACCAACGCCGTTTCGATCAAATCTTCGATCTGCTCCGAACTTGCGCCATGAACGCCGCGAAGCGGGAGCGTATGGCGAAACATCGGCAGGCCATCTTCCGACCACATGTCGAAATGGCCAAGCCACAACCGTTCGTTCGCCGAGGCCAGAAGTTCAGCAACCGGCGGCCGTTTTAACGCGGGCACACGTAGATCCATCGCACAGGAGAAATGCAGCGCATCCGCCTCCTTGCGCCAAGCGAAATAAAGATTGAAATCGCACCATCGCCCGGGCGCATCGGCAGAAAGCTCTTCCTTGCTTGCCCGCTTGAACAGCAGGTCCTGGCGAATGAAGAGGTCTTCGATAAGATCGAGCGGATTCGATGGCCGATGCCGGATCGAAGTGGAAACCATGGTCATCGTAGACGTCCCCCAAGCGAGTAACGGGCCCATAAGGACACGAGATATAGTGTCATGCCACGTGGCAGCACACCATACCGGCTAAACTGCCAGAATGTCGCCCCTGGCGCAAGGCAGGAGTGCCACCGGCCACGACCGGACCCGACCGCGCGCTATCACGGGGGATATGGGGCGTTACGCCTTCTTTTTTTTTGGCTTTGCTTTGGGCTTGGCGGTTGTTTTGCCCGAGGCCGCTTCAAGGGCAAGGACACGTTTTTCCAGGGCGCCCTGTTCGCTGCGCGCACGCGCCGCCATCGCCTTAACCGCTTCGAATTCTTCGCGGGGAACCAGGTCCTGATCGGCCAACAGACGGTCGATCTGCTGGCGCACCAGATCGCGTATTTCCTGTTTGAACGCACCAAGCGCACCAAGGGCGCCGCCGGCGGCCCGGGCAAAATCGTCAAAAGAGCGATTTTTAAAATTCGTTTTAAAACCCATGGGCACCATCTTTAAGTTGAAGGGCGGCATTATGTGGGGTCGGGCCAAAGCTGGCAACCATTTCGCCTCGGTTGCGGCAACCCGGCCCGGGCCCTATAAGAAGAGCGAGAGATTAGGAAAAACCGCATGATTTTGGTAACCGGTGGCGCCGGGTTTATCGGCTCGAATCTGTTGGCCAGCCTTGAGGCTCACGGTCAAAAGGCGCTGGTCGTCTGCGACTGCCTGGACGACGGCGAAAAATCGCAAAATCTTGCCAAGCGCGATCACCTCGAGACCGTGCGTCCGGAAGATCTTCCCGCCTTTCTTAAAGACCATCGCGGCAACATCGAGACGATTTTTCACCTCGGCGCCATTTCCGATACGACCGTGCTGGACAAGGAACGCCTGCTCGAGACGAATTTTCGCCTCTCCCTGGCCTTATGGGAGCACTCCACCCAGGAAAATATCCGCTTTTTTTACGCGTCGTCTGCCGCCACTTACGGCGACGGATCGCAAGGCTTTGACGACGACGGATCCCCGGCGGCGCTGGCCCAGCTGCAACCGCTCAACCCTTATGGGTGGAGCAAGCATTTGTTCGATCAGCATGTCGCGAAGATCGTGCACGACCGTGGCCCCACGCCACCGCAATGGGCGGGCCTTAAATTCTTCAACGTCTATGGGCCGAACGAATATCACAAAAATGCACAGAAAAGCGTCATCGCCCAGATTTTCCCCGATGCGAAAGCCGGGCGGCCGGTGCGGCTTTTCCGATCCCACAACCCAGACTATGCCGATGGCGGGCAGCTTCGGGATTTCATCTGGGTCGGCGACAGCGTCGCCGCCATGTTGTGGCTGTACAATCACTCGGAAACCAATGGCCTTTTCAATCTTGGCTCCGGCAAAGCGCGAAGTTTTCTCGACCTGACCCATGCCATCTTTCAGGCCCTTGGGATGGAACCGAACATCGAATTTATCGACACGCCGGAAGCCATCCGTGCGCGGTACCAATATTTCACCCAGGCCGAGATGGCGCGCCTGCGCCAGGCCGGATGCGATCTGCCGTTCTGTTCCCTTGAAGAAGGGGTCGCCCGTTACGTCTGCGACCATCTCAACACTTCGGACCCCTACATCTAACGCCAACGCCTGAACGGATTGCCCCATGCTGTTCGCTATCCCCTTTCCTGCCATCGACCCCGTCCTTGTCGAATTCGGCCCTTTTGCGATCCGCTGGTATGCCCTTGCCTATGTGACGGGCCTGCTTTTGGGGTGGCGCTATCTGCGTGCCCTGGCGACACAGGCACCAAAGACGATGAGCCACGTGCAGGCCGATGATCTACTGCTTTGGGCCACCCTTGGTGTCCTTCTCGGCGGCCGCCTTGGCTATGTCCTGATTTACAATCCCGGCTTTTATCTGAGCCATCCGATGGAAATTCTAGCCGTCTGGCAGGGGGGCATGGCGTTTCACGGCGGCCTGGCCGGCGTGTTGCTAGCCGTCGCCATTTTCTGCCGGCAACAAAAGCTTTCCTTCCTTGCCGTCAGCGATTTGATTGCCTGCGCCGCCCCCATCGGGCTTTTCCTGGGCCGCGGCGCCAATTTTATCAATGGCGAGCTTTATGGCCGGGTCACCGATTTTTCCTGGGGCGTTGTGTTTCCAAATGGTGGCCCACAGCCGCGTCACCCAAGCCAGCTTTACGAAGCGTTTTTTGAAGGCGCCCTTCTGTTTCTTCTTCTTTATGGCGTCGTGCGTTTTACACAGGCGCGCAAGCGGCCGGGCCTTCTTGGCGGTCTCTTTCTTTGCGGCTATGGCCTGGCGCGTTTCGGTGTCGAATTTTTTCGCCAGCCGGATTTGCAGATCGGTTTCATCGGACCGGGCCTGACCATGGGCCAGATGCTTTCCCTTCCCGTCATGCTTGCCGGCCTTGGCCTGATTTTTCTGGCATGGAAAAAGCCGTCCGCCTGAACACGCTCGCGACGCTGCTTCGCCGACGCATCGAACGCGGCGGCCCCATCTCGCTTGCCGAATACATGACCCTTGCCTTAAGCCATCGCGACCATGGCTATTACCAGCATCGCGATCCTTTCGGCACGTCCGGGGACTTCATCACCGCACCGGAAATTAGCCAGGTCTTTGGCGAATTGCTTGGCGGCTGGTGCGCGGTGCTGTGGGAAGCCATGGAATCGCCATCGACTCTGAGGCTGATCGAAGCCGGCCCCGGCCGGGGCACCCTGATGCAGGACGCCCTTCGCGTCGCCTGCCGCAACGATGGCTTTCGCAAAGCCCTGCACCTGCATCTGGTTGAAACCAGCGGCGCGTTGCGCGACGTTCAGGCGCGCGCCCTGGCAGAGTTTCAACCGGTCTTTCACGACCATCTCGACGCCGTGCCGGACGGCCCGACTTTGTTGTTGGCCAATGAATTTTTCGATGCCCTGCCCATCCGCCAATATGAACAGACGGCGGATGGCTGGCGGGAACGCCTGGTGACGGTTTCGCCGATGACGGTTTCGCCGGGTGGCTTTTGTTTTGCCCTTGCCGACGCCGTGACTTCACCGCTGCAAATTCCAGACCCGGTCCGCGACGCGCCAATTGGCAGCCGCGTTGAAATTTCCCTGCCCGCCCTTTCCCTTGCCCACGGCCTTGGTGAACGCGTGCGCCGTTGCGGCGGCGCGGCCCTTGTCCTTGATTATGGGTCCCCGATTACAAAGCCAGGCGAAAGCTTTCAATCCGTCCGCGACCATCGTTTCCACGATCCCTTTGCAAATCCCGGCGAAGCGGATTTGACCGCCCATGTCGATTTCCAATCCCTTGGCGAAGCCGCCCGCGAAAGCGGCGCGCGCGTACCAGCAAGCTTGCCCCAGGGTGTCTTTCTTGAACGTCTTGGAATCGGCCCACGCGCCGAGCAGCTTGCCCAATCGGCAGACCCAGACACAGCGGCGGCAATCCATGCCGCCTGCCACCGCTTGATTGATCGTCAGGGAATGGGCACCCTCTTTCAGGTGCTGGCAATCGCCCACCCAGATCTGGTGGCCATTGCCGGTTTTGACGCCGCCCCGACCAACGACACCCATCACGATGCAAATGGATAGCCGCGTGCTGACCCATCCCTCTCTCCAACGCTTGCCGCACATTGCCCATGGCTTCTTCACCCGCAAAGGCGGGACAAGCGAGGGGATTTATGCGTCGTTAAATTGCGGCCCCGGATCGAACGATACACCGGCCCATGTGGTCGAAAACCGACGGCGCGCGATGGACCGGCTGGGCCTGTCCGGAGAGGCGCTGGTCACGGCAAGCCAGGTCCATGGCACCCATGTCCATTTCGTGACCGAGCTGCCCGACCCGAAAATGTCCATTGAGGCGGACGGCCTGGTCACGAAAACCGCAGGCCTTGCCATCGGCATTCTGACGGCGGATTGCGCGCCCGTGCTGCTGGCAGATCCGGACCGGGGCATCGTCGGCGCCGCCCACGCCGGCTGGCGAGGGGCAAAAGCAGGCGTGTTGGAAGCCGTCCTCGCCGAAATGGTTGACCGGGGCGCAAAACGGACCCGCATTCAGGCGGTCATCGGCCCCTGCATCCGCCAAAAATCCTATGAAGTGGCCCCCGATTTTCCCGAACCGTTTCTGGCCGAAGCCCCCGGCAACACGCAGTTCTTTCAAAAAATGCCGACGGGCCGTTTTCTTTTTGACCTTGGCGCTTATGTCGAAGCCCGACTTCGCGCCGCAGGCGTCGCCGAACCGGCACGCATCGACGCCGACACCTATGACGAGCCCGACCGTTTTTTCAGCTATCGCCGCGCGACCCACAAGGGCGAACCCGATTACGGGCGCTTTCTTGCCGCCATTGCGATTTTGAACGGGGCGTAACCGATGCCGTATTTCCTGCAGTTTTTTTCCTTTCTTGGGATCGCCCTTTTTCTAGGGCTGCTTGCAAGCTGTGTTGCCTGAATTGCGATGGAACCACATCCTGAGACCGCTCTATGCCGGGCTTGGCCTGGGATTTAGCCTTTGCCTGCTGGCCGCCTGTGGCCCCCTGGCACAGCCTTTTGCGCCGGGGACACGTTCCAGCACGGAGAAAACCTTCCTGCTGCCGCCCCAGGGGCCGGGCCTGTGGATGGGGAATTTCAAAGGCCTGCCCGAAGCCCAGGCGGTCCGGGTGGCGGGCACCGTTCTGGCAACGCTGCACACCGAAGGCATTCCGGCAAGCGCTGCCAATCGCAACGAAGCGAGCCTTCTTCTCAACGGCGAAGCAACGGCAACAAAAACCGCCGAAGGAATTCGCCTGGACCTCCACTGGACGCTCCGCACGGTAGGGGACGAACCCGACCATGTTCTTGGCCTTGTCCATGAAAGCAAGACCCTGCCGGGGGAAGATTGGGAACGCGACCCTCGCCACCTTGATCGCCTGGCAGTGGCAGCGGCCCGAAAAATTGCCCAACTTGCCCGGGGAAACGCCCCCCTGCCCCCAGCCCTCGACCCGACATCGAACCCGGCATCGAACGCCATCGCCATTTGGCCCATCGCCGGCGCCCCAGGCGACGGGCAACGGGCACTGTTCTTTGCCTTGCGCGCAGCCATGGCGCGCGCCGGCATTCCCCAGGTGGGCGAAAATCAGGAACCTGGCCTGATCCTGCTTGGCGATGTCCACCTTGGCGACGCAAAAGCAGGCCAGCAATCGGTTCAGATCGCCTGGTCGTTGATCCGTCCAAACGGCAAAGCCATCGGCGCCTTTACCCAGAAAAACACCATCCCCGCCGGGGGCATGGATGCTGCCTGGGGCCGCCTTGCACCGGCCATCGCCGCAGGCACCGTGGAGGGCATTCTTGCCCTGATTGAGGCAAGGCGCCGCGAAGACGGGTCAAAAACCCCCTGACACTCCCCATTGAGAGCCCACAAACCGGCCCCTTTCGTCATTTACAAGCCCGGGGCCGCGCTGTTACATTCCGCCGGCATTCGGCCCCAAGGGGCAGAAATGGGCCAAAAGACGTAAGCGTCGGCACTTGGGCCCGGGCGACGCGCGAGGAATTCCGCATGAAAGTCCTTAATTGCAACGCCAATCGGCCCCTTGCCGAAGCGATTTCGGCGTGGCTTAAACTGCCGCTGGCCAATGCCGAAATTCGGCGCTTTGCCGACAATGAGGTTTTCGTCGAAGTGCACGAGAACGTCCGCGGCGAAGACGTGTTCGCCATTCAGCCGACGTCCTATCCGGCGAACGACAATTTGATGGAACTTCTGGTTGCCATTGACGCCCTTCGCCGTGGTTCGGCCAAACGGATCACCGCCGTCATCCCTTATTTCGGCTATGCCCGTCAGGACCGCAAGACCGGACCGCGCACGCCGATCTCGGCAAAGCTGGTCGCCACCCTCATCGGCGTTGCCGGCGCAAACCGGGTGCTGACCCTTGACCTTCACGCGGCGCAGATTCAGGGCTTCTTCGACATTCCCGTCGACAACCTTTTTTCCGCGCCGGTCTTTACCCGCGACATCCGTAAAAACTACAACGGCAAAGACCTGA
>CAYTAE010000040.1:0-10835 GCA_964435655.1 uncultured Rhodospirillaceae bacterium | reverse complement strand
CTCTGATTTACTCCGTAAGCAGCATTGCCATCATCTACACATCTCTGGTTGCCTTGGCCCAAGAGGATATGAAGAAACTGCTCGCCTATTCCTCCGTTGCCCATATGGGATTTGTCACCATCGGTATTTTTGCTGGCAATCTGCAAAGCGTCGAAGGTGCGATCCTTGTCATGCTCAGCCATGGTTTTGTTTCAGCAGCCCTTTTTCTTTGCGTCGGCGTTGTCTATGACCGGATGCATAGCCGCGAAATTGCGACCTATGGCGGGCTTGTTCATCGCATGCCGGTCTACGCCTTCGTTTTCATGGTGTTTATGATGGCGTCGGTGGGACTGCCCGGAACCAGCGGTTTCGTTGGCGAATTCCTGGTGTTGCTTGGTGCCTTTCAGGCAAACACCTGGGTGGCGTTTTTAGCGGCAATTGGGGTCATTCTGGGCGCTGCTTATATGCTTTGGCTTTATCGCCGGATTATTTTTGGCACCCTTACGAAGGCCGCCCTGAAAAACATTCTGGATTTAAGTCCTCGCGAAATTCTCATCTTTGCGCCTCTGATTGTGTTGGTCTTTTGGATGGGCATTTATCCGGGACCATTCCTCGACGTGCTGCATGAATCAGTCGGCCAGCTCGTCGAACGCTATGAGCTTGCACGCATCGCGGTGGAAAGCATGAAGATGGCCGCTCAGTGATTAGGAAAGCGAAAAAAGAATGCTAGCCAATCTCAATCCGGATCTTTTCCTGGCGCTGCCTGAGATTTTTTTGGCCTCGGCGGCGATGGGGCTTTTGATGGTCGGCGTTTTTCAGAAACAGGCCTCGACGGGTGGCATCCTCGTTGCGGCCGTGCTGGCGCTTGTCGTGGCGCTTGTGCTTGTGCCTTACACGATGGGGGATCGGGCGACCGCCTTCGGCGGCCTTTATATTTCGGATGGTTTTTCGGCCTTTATGAAAACCTTGGTGCTTCTTGGGACCGCGCTAACCCTTGTCATGGCCCATAACTACAATGAACGGGAAGGTTTTGCCCGTTTCGAATACCCGGTTCTGGTTCTGTTTGCCGCCGTCGGTATGCTGATGATGCTGTCGGCGAACGATCTGCTTTCGCTTTACATGGGGCTCGAACTGCAAAGTCTCTCGCTTTATGTTCTTGCCGCCATCCGCCGGGATTCGTTGCGTTCCACAGAGGCGGGGCTGAAATATTTTGTCCTTGGCGCGCTTGCTTCCGGCATGCTGCTTTACGGCGCATCTATGATTTATGGCTTCACCGGCATGACAAATTTCGATGTCCTTGCCGCGCAGCTGATTGATACCAACGGCGCTGCGCCGTCGCTTGGCATCATCGTTGGCATTGTTTTTCTGTTGGCGGGGTTGGCATTTAAGGTTTCCGCCGTGCCCTTCCATATGTGGACACCGGACGTCTATGAAGGCGCGCCGACGCCGGTGACGGCCTTTTTCTCGGTGGCGCCAAAAATTGCCGCCATTGGCCTTCTCCTGCGCGTGCTGACCGGGCCATTTGAGTCGCTGATTGTGGAATGGCAGCAGATTATTATTGTCGTTTCCATCGCGTCGATGGTGCTGGGTGCCTTTGCGGCAATCAACCAGACAAACATCAAACGTTTGATGGGTTATAGCTCGATCGGGCATGTGGGTTTTGCACTTCTTGGTCTTGCCGCAGGTACGGAAGCTGGCATACGCGGTGTTCTGGTCTATATGGCCATCTATCTTTTCATGAACATTGGCACCTTTTGCTGCATTCTCTGCATGCGCAAGAAGGGACGTGCGACGGAAGAAATTTCGGATTTGGCAGGCATTGCAAAGACGAATCCGGGCTTGGCGCTGGCAATGGCGATTTTCATGTTTTCGATGGCGGGCATTCCGCCTCTGGCCGGTTTCTTCGGCAAGCTTTACGTCTTCCTTGCCGCGATTGAGGCTGAGCTTTACACGCTCGCCGTGATCGGTGTGCTGGCAAGCGTGGTTGGCGCGTATTATTATTTACGGATCGTGCGCGTCATGTATTTCGACGAGCCGCTGGAAGGGCTGGATCGTTCCGTTGGTCGTGAAATGCTATTGATTCTCGGCGGAACGGCAGTGGTTACGTTGCTTTTCTTCGCGTATCCAGGCCCGATTCTGGACGTTGCTGCCGTCGCTGCCGCCGCGCTCTTTTCTGGATGACGCAAAAATTACCGAACTTCGAAGACATCCCCGTCATTGCGCTTGGCCGCACCGATAGCACAAATGCAGAAGGCCACCGCCGCGCCGAAGCAGGGGCCGCACATGGCACGCTGCTTTGGGCGACGGAGCAGACGGCTGGGCGTGGAAGACGTGGCCGGGAATGGATATCGAAGCCTGGAAATTTATATGCTTCGCTTGTTTTGCGGCCGGATTGCGAAGCAAAAAGGGCGACCCAGATCGCGTTTGTGGCCGCCCTTGCGGTGAGCGGTTTCCTTGGCGACTATTTCTCCGAAGCAAAGCGGCTGCAACATAAATGGCCAAATGACGTGCTGGTTGATGGCCGGAAACTGGCCGGTATCTTGGCCGAATCAAGGATGGGCAAGGGCGCGGCGCTTGAATGGCTGGTTCTTGGGGTTGGCGTGAACGTCGATTCCTATCCGGAAGATGTGGAATGGCCGGCGATTTCCCTTCGTGAAATTGGCGGAAAACCGGCAGAAATTGCGGAATTGGTGGAAGCTTTCGGTCGGGCCTTTACCTTTTGGTACAACACATGGCAGAAGAACGGATTCGAGTCCATTCGCGAAGCGTGGCTTGACCGCGCCGTCGGCCTTGGTGAGCCAATACGCGTGCGCCTGCAACAGGAAACCATCGAAGGCCTTTTTACAGGCCTGGATGAAGACGGGACGCTTCTTGTTTTAAAGGCGGGAGAGACGGTCCCATTTCGGGTAACGGCGGGGGATGTGTTTCCGACAGCCGTTTTGAGGAACCACTAGATGCTGCTGGCAATTGATTCCGGCAATACAAATATTGTTTTTGCAATTCTGGACGGCGAAAAAATCGTCGGCGAATGGCGCAGCTCGACAAATTCGATGCGTACGTCCGACGAATATGCCGTGTGGTTGACGCAATTGATGGCGACGGTGCAATTGCAGCCAGAAAATGTGGATGCAGCAATCATCGCCTCGGTAGTGCCTGAAGCACTTTTTCACCTGAAGAAACTTTGCCAGGATTACTTTTCCTGTCAGCCGATGGTCGTGGGGGAAGAGAACACCAATCCAGGGCTGGTGGTGCTGGTAGACCGGCCGGAGGAAGTTGGCGCCGACCGTCTTGTCAACGCCGTAGCTGCGCACCGGCTTTTTGAAGGGCCTTTGATTGTCATCGATTTTGGTACGGCGACCACCTTTGACATTGTAGATGCAAGCGGCGCTTATTGTGGCGGCGCTATCGCGCCGGGCATCAATCTTTCCCTTGATGCGTTGCATTTGACGGCGGCAAAGCTTCCGCGCATCGCCATCCGCAATCCGGGGGATGTCATCGGCAAGACGACGGTAAGCGCGATGCAATCGGGGGTCTATTGGGGATATGTTGCATTAATCGAAGGCATGATTGTCCGCATGATGAAGGAATTCGGAAAACCGATGACGGTGGTAGCGACCGGCGGTCTGGCTGCGCTGTTCTCTGGTGCGACGGAGTGCATTGCACATCATGTGCCGGACCTTACCTTGCAGGGGCTTGCGCTGATCTATCAACAAAACCGCCATTGATCGAGTTTTCCTGTGCCTTTCAAAAATAAAAAAACAGACGCGCTTTTCTATCTGCCTCTTGGCGGTGCCGGCGAGATCGGCATGAACTGCTATCTCTACGGCTATGGCGGCAAATGGCTGATGGTTGACCTTGGTGTGACCTTCGGTGAAAGCGGGACACCGGGCATCGATGTTGTGATGCCGGACACATCCTTCATTGAAGAACATGTGGACGATCTGGTTGGGTTGGTGCTGACCCATGGCCATGAAGACCATTTGGGTGCTGTCGCCTATTTGTGGCCAAGGCTGCGCTGTCCGGTCTATGCAACGCCTTTTACAGCTGCTTTGCTCCGCCGCAAGCTAGCCGAAGCGGGCCTTGAAGGCGAAGTGCCGCTCCACGAAATTTCTTTGAATGGCAACGTGGCCCTTGGGCCCTTTGATGTGACCTATGTAACCCTAACCCATTCGATTCCTGAGCCGAACGCGCTTGCTATCCGTACCCCCATTGGCCTTGTCCTGCACAGTGGCGATTGGAAACTGGATCCGGACCCTTTGATCGGTGCACCGACGGACGAAGCCACCTTGCGGCTTTTGGGAGAGGAGGGGGTGCTTGCGATGACGAACGATTCGACGAATGTCTTCGTTGAAGGCACGTCCGGATCGGAAGGTGAATTGACAGATCAGCTTGCAGAATTGATCGGGTCCTTTTCCAATCGCGTCGCGATTGCGTGTTTTGCAACAAATCTGGCGCGTTTGAAGTCGATATGCGCCGCGGCAAAGGCAAATGACCGCGACGTGGCTCTTGTTGGGCGTTCGCTTTGGCGGGTCGATGAGATTGCACGTGAAACGGGTCTGTTTGACGACTTGCCACCCTTTCTTGACGATGAAGCTGCGGCCCATATGCCGAAGGATAAAATCGTTATTGTCTGCACCGGTTCTCAAGGTGAGCCGCGCGCCGCCCTTTCACGGATTGTGAGGGGCGGACATCGCCATGTCTGCCTTGAGGAGGGGGACGCCGTTGTCTTCTCCTCGCGGGTTATTCCGGGAAATGAGAAGGCCATTGCCAGCCTTCAGAACGAATTGGTACGCAATGGGGTCGAGGTCGTAACGGCAGAGGATCATGATGTTCACGTTTCCGGTCACCCGGCGCGTGACGAGCTTCGGGAAATGTACGCGTGGGTGCGGCCGCGCTTTGCTATTCCGATGCATGGGGAAGTGCGGCATCTAAAAGCCCATGTTGAGCTTGCCGAATCCTATCAGGTGCCAAAAGCGTGCTATGTGGAAAATGGCGGGCTTTTGAAAATTACGACGGAAAGCGCCGAAATTGTCGACACGGTGCCAACAGGCCGCCTTGGGCTTGACGGCAAACGGCTGGTCTTGCTTGGGACCAAAGAAATAAAATCCAGGGAGGCGATGTATCTCGATGGCCTTATCGTGGCGACGGTAGTGCTGGATCGGGATGGTGGCCTGATTTCGGCGCCGATGGTGACAGCACCGGGGCTTCTGGACCCCGAAACCGATTTGGCAATGCTGGAAGAGGCAGGAATTCGTGTGGGCGATGCTCTGGATGCACTTTCCAAGGCGGAGCGAGGGGACGAAGAGGTGCTAACGCGCACGGTCTTTCTGGCAGCAAGGCGCTACCTTCGGGATGTCAGCGGTAAAAAATCGAAAGTCGAGGTTCATCTGATGCGCCTCGACGAAGATTTGCGTTAGAATAACCTTGCTGAGGAAACAGCCAAGCAGAAGGTAAAGAAGAACATGATTGAAAAGTTGAACCATGTGGCGATTGTTGTCCCGGATCTGGAGGCAGCCTCGAAGCTGTACCGGAAGATGCTGGGGGCTACGGTCTCAGAGGCAAAGGACATGCCTGCAAACGGGGTCACGACTGTTTTTGTTCGCCTTGCGAACACGGACATTGAACTTCTGCATCCCTTGGGTGCAAATTCGCCGGTGGCGACGTTCCTTGAACGCAATCCGGCCGGTGGCATTCATCATTTGTGTTATGAAGTTCAGGACATCCTGGCGGCTCGTGATCGTCTGAAGGCTGAGGGTGCGCGCGTCCTTGGCGATGGTGAGCCAAAGCCTGGGGCGCACGGAAAACCCACGCTCTTTTTGCATCCAAAAGATTTTTGCGGCACGTTGGTCGAACTCGAAGAGGCATAAAATGACGTGGCTGAGCGGTCCTTTTGTCTATGCGATTGTCTGGTGGCTGGTGCTTTTCATGGTGCTTCCATGGGGCGTGCGACCGCCCGATGTTCTTGAGAAGGGGCATATGTCGGGCGCGCCGGACAAGCCGCATATGTGGAAAAAACTTGGTGCGACGACGGCAATTGCGGCTGCTTTTTGGCTGCTTATCCATTTTTTGATCGAATCTGAACTTCTTTCCTTCCGCCCACCGGATTGAGATGGCTGCAAGCTATTGCGAAATTGCAAAGGACCATCCCGTCCATGGCCCTTTTCATGATTTCGAACATGGCTTCCCGTTAAAGGAAGATGCGGCTCTTTTCGAGCGCCTCTGTCTTGAGATCAATCAGGCAGGCCTTTCCTGGCTAACGGTTTTAAAAAAACGCGAAGCCTTTCAGAGCGCCTATCGGGGTTTTGACATTGATCGGGTGGCCGAATTTGACTCGACGGACATTGATCGACTTATGGGCGATGCCAGCATTATCCGCAATCGGCGAAAGATTGAGGCGGCAATTGAAAATGCCCGCCGCCTTCAGGCGCTACGTAAGACAGATGGTACATTCGCGGCCTGGATCGATTCCCAGGGTTCGCAATCTCTGGAAGCGTGGATAGGTGTTTTTCGTAAGACTTTCGTCTTTACCGGCAAGGAAATCGTCAATGAATTTTTGACTGGAACCGGCTATCTGCCGGGTGCGCATGATCTATTCTGTCCGGTTTATCGGCTTGTTTTAGAAAAGAAACCGCCGTGGACACGGTGGCATGCCGGTTAAATGCTAAGGTATGTAAGACCTTTGGCTGGTTTAATGTTTTTTTAATCGTTTAATTGCAGAATCGGGGCTTCCATGAGGTGGCTTGACGGCACTTGTCTCAAAAGACGCATGGTCCGGCTAGCTTATCTTCTGGACGTTTCCTCCCTGAACTGTGGCCGCGACTTTCCCGTCGCGGCCATTTTTCTTTTAAATCGGGTATAATTTTCAGGAGCCCAGGGGGTCGGAAAATGCTTGCCATGGAAGGCGCAGGAAAATCCTCTTTTAGGGAAGGGTCTATCATTTGGCCTGTGGTTCTGGCGGGGCTGGTATTTTTTGCGACGTCCTGGGCCGCCTTGGCTGTCGAAGAAACCCATAGCCTGGGTGGGCAGACGGTTACGGTCAGCTATGCCGATTGCCTGAAACTCGTCAAGCATGTGCCGTCGGCGGATGTGGAATATAAGCCCGGCGTGGACGTTCGCGGTCGCGCGGTCGCACCAGCGGACATTGCCGGCGGCTATTCGGTTGTGCCACCAAAGAATTTTACAGTCGATATCACGGTTCGCCTGGACAAGCGTTTTAACATTCCAGTGACGCCAGATTTGTACCAACCGGAAGCCAATATCGGCAGAGTTACCATCGAAGGGGACAAGGCCTATTTCAATGGTCAGCCCCTGGCCACCGAATCGATCAATGAATTAGCGGAAATTTGCAGCAAGCGAGCCAAGAAAAAATAGACCTTCCATTGCAATAGGCGCACCCTTTGCCTAAGCTTTTCTGCGGCGGCCATGGTCAGGAAATGTCCTGCATATCCATCGCCGTCGTTTGATTTCTGCACAGGCGCGCATGCATTTATCCCGCTATTTTCTCCCGACCCTGAAAGAGACGCCCGCCGAGGCGCAGGTGGTTTCACACAGGCTTAGCCTTCGGGCTGGCCTGGTCCGCCAGACGAGCGCTGGCATTTATGCCTGGCTTCCCCTTGGCCTTCGGGTTCTGAGAAAAGTCGAACAGATCGTGCGGGAAGAGCAGGACCGGGCCGGGTGTCAGGAAGTCCTGATGCCGACGGTGCAACCAGCGGAGCTGTGGCGGGAAAGTGGCCGTTACGACGATTACGGCAAGGAAATGCTGCGTTTTTCAGACCGTCACGCGCGCGAGATGCTCTATGGGCCGACGAACGAGGAAATGATTACGGACATTTTTCGGCACCACATCAAAAGTTATCGCGATCTGCCGAAAAATCTTTATCAGATTCAATGGAAATTCCGGGACGAAGTGCGCCCACGTTTTGGTGTGATGCGTGGCCGGGAATTTCTGATGAAGGATAATTATTCCTTCGATTGCGATTTTGAAGGTGCGAAGCAGTCCTATGAAAATATGCACGTCACCTATTTGCGGACATTTGCCAGAATGGGGCTTCAGGCAATTGCCGTGCGTGCTGATCCGGGTGCCATCGGCGGCAGTTTAAGCCAGGAATTTCATATTTTGGCGGAGACGGGCGAGAGCAAGATTTTCTACGACGCCGCGCTGGATTCCATTGATGCCGGTGACATTGAAGGCGCACGCGCGCTTTACGCCTGTGCCGAGGAAAAACACAACCCGGCGAAATGTGATGTGCCGCCGGATCGTCTGCGCGAGGCGCGTGGTATCGAGGTTGGCCACATCTTTTACTTCGGCACAAAATATTCCAAGGCGATGAATGCAACCGTAACCGGAGCAAATGGCGAGGAAATCGTTGTGGAAATGGGTTCTTATGGCATTGGCGTTTCGCGACTGGTCGGCGCCATCATCGAGGCATGCCATGACGAGAAGGGAATCGTTTGGCCGGACGCGGTCGCACCGTTTGATGTGGGTCTTGTGAACCTACGGGTTGGGGACGGGCCATGCACGTCTGCGGCGGATGAGATTTATGAAAAGCTTCGCAATGCCGGCGTCGAGGTTCTTTATGACGACCGTAAAGAAAGGCCCGGCGTAAAATTTGCGACGATGGAGTTGATCGGCCTTCCTTGGCAGCTCGTCGTCGGCCCGCGCGGGATTGCTGCCGGAGTTGTGGAACTCAAACGTCGCGACAGCGGCGAAAGCGAAGAACTCTCGATCGATGCTGCGCTTGCGCGGCTTGTGAGTTGAGAATCTTCTCTCCCTTTGAGCGAATGGTGGCCGGGCGTTATCTGCGAGCACGGCGCAAAGAAGGCTTTATCTCGATTATTGCCGGGTTTTCGCTGCTGGGTATCGCTTTGGGCGTGGCAACGTTGATCGTTGTTATGTCCGTTATGGGAGGCTTTCGCGAAGAGTTGCTGACCCGAATTCTGGGACTAAACGGGCATCTCAGCGTCTATGGCATGGGGACGCCATTGGACGATTTTGACGCGCTGAAGGAAAAGGTGCTCACCATCGAGGGCGTCGAAATGGCTACACCCTTGATTGAAGGCCAGGTGATGGTTACGGCGAACGGCGTTGCCCGGGGAGCCATGGTCCACGGGCTTACGCGCGAAGACCTGCTTGCTCGAAAGATTGTGGTCGAGAATATCAAAGAGGGAAGCTTGGATTCCTACGGCGATGGCGACGCCGTTGTTCTGGGCAAGCGCCTGGCTGAAAGGCTGGGTTTGCAAGTGGGCGATAGTCTCACCCTGATTTCCCCCCAGGGGAACACAACCGTTTTCGGCACCGTGCCGCGCACACGCAGCTACACCCTTGGCGCAACCTTCGAAGTTGGTATGTTTGAATATGACAGCGCCTTTATCTTCATGCCGCTTGAAGCGGGGCAGCTGTTTTTCCGCTTGAAAAACCAGGTGTCCGGTATCGAGGTGATGCTCAATGATCCGGACGCGGTTGACACAATCGGCCTTCGCATCGTCGAGGCAGTGGGAGAGGGCAAGCGCATCTACAATTGGCAGCAGGCGAATGCCAGCTTCTTTAATGCCATTCAGGTTGAACGGAACGTCATGTTCCTCATTTTGACCCTTATCGTGGTGGTAGCCGCCTTCAACATCATCTCCAGTCTGATCATGTTGGTGAAGGACAAGGGGCAAGACATTGCGATCCTGCGCACGATGGGGGCGACGCGTGGCATGATTATGCGGATCTTCTTTCTTTGCGGCGCCGGGGTTGGGGTGACGGGGACGCTTCTTGGTTTTGCCCTGGGGCTTGCCTTCACCCTTAACATTGAAACGATCCGTCATTGGCTGGAGCAGCTTACCGGGACCGAACTGTTTGCCGCCGAAATTTATTTTCTTGCGCATTTGCCCGTAAAAATCGACTGGATGGAAGTAACCGGTATCCTGCTGATGGGACTGGGCCTTTCGGTGCTTGCGACGCTTTATCCTTCCTGGCGGGCAGCGCGGTTGGACCCGATTGAGGCGCTTCGCTATGAGTGAGGCCGTCCTTCGCCTCGATGGTGTCATGCGGAGCTATATCCAGGGGGACGCGCGCCTCAATGTGCTTTGTGACCTTTCCCTGGATATCGGGCCGGGTGAGGTCGTTGCGCTTCTCGGGCCTTCCGGTGCAGGGAAATCAACACTTTTGCACATTTCCGGGCTTCTCGAGAGGCCCAATGCCGGCGAAGTATGGGTCAAGGACCAGGCCTGCGGTTGCCTTTCTGATTCGGCCCGAACGGAAGCGCGGCGCCGGGATATTGGTTTCGTTTATCAATTCCATCATTTGCTTCCGGAATTTTCGGCGCTTGAAAACGTCGCCTTGCCACAGATGGTTGCAGGCGTTCATCGCCAAACGGCAATGGACCGAGCGATGGAACTTCTTGAAACCCTTGGCCTTGGTGCGCGCATCACGCATCGCCCGGCCGAACTTTCCGGCGGTGAGCAACAACGCGTTGCCATTGCCCGTGCTGTGGCCAACCGTCCGGCCATTCTGTTAGCGGATGAACCGACCGGGAATCTTGATCAGAAGACGGCGGATGCGGTTTTCGAAGAAATCGTCGGTCTTGCTCGCAAGACGGGTCTGGCAGCGCTGGTGGCTACCCATAATCTAGAACTGGCCGGGCGCATGGACCGCACCCTTTCCATTCAGGGTGGCGGCATTGTCGGAAATTGACGCAATTGGCGCGATTTTCTGTGGATAACTCGGCATTCTTTTTCTTGAGGCGCTGACAAACGCGGGCGCCTATGGAATGCTCCACGAAGACGCCTCCGCCGGATAAAAATTTATGCCAATTGCCAGCTTTGTTCATCTACGCGTTCATAGCGCTTATTCGCTTCTCGAAGGTGCACTT
>CAYTAE010000039.1:0-10954 GCA_964435655.1 uncultured Rhodospirillaceae bacterium | reverse complement strand
AAAAACCGCTGCCGAAGGCGACACCGTCATCACGATTAAAAAATACGCCAACCGGCGGCTCTATAACACGGCAACCAGCAGCTATGTCACGCTGGATGATCTCTGCAAAATGGTGAAAGAGGAAATGGACTTTGTCGTCTACGATGCAAAGACGGGCGAAGACCTGACCCGATCCGTGCTTACACAAATCATCGTTGAAGAGGAAGCAAAAGGCCAAAACCTGCTGCCAATCAATTTTCTTCGTCAACTCATCGGTTTTTATGGCGATGGGCTCCAGGATGTTTTGCCAAGCTACCTGGAATGCTCGATGCAGAGCTTTACGAAAAACCAGGACAAACTCCGCCGCTATATGCAAGACGCTTTCGGTGCGCCTCAGTCGTTTCATTCGTTCGAAGAAATCGGCAAACAGAACCTGGCTCTTTTTGAACGCATGATGGAAAACTTCTCCCCTTTCGCCACGCCCAATGAAAAACAGACGCCGGCAACGACGGAAGAAGCGGCGAGCGTCTCTGCCCCCACTACGAAATCTTTTCACGAGTTACAAGAGCGCCTTGACATCATGCAGCAGCAACTGGAAGAAATTACCAAGAAATCGAGCACGTAACGCCTTCGGATCGGTTTAGGCCCTCGCCTTTCCAGCCGCCATAATGGAAAGCGGCACGACACTGGATTCTTTCAGCCACGGCCGTTCAATTTCCGGCCTTCCAAAATAATAACCCTGCATTTGATGCACGCCCTGCGCGTAGAGAATGTCCACGTCCTCCTGCCTCTCGACACATTCCGCAACCGTGTTCATGTTCAGTCCCGTCGCAAGATCAATCAGCATCTTGACGAGCAACTGATTCTCGTAGCTTTTCGACATGCCCATAACAAAACTGCCGTCGATTTTTAAAATATCGACCGGCAGCGCCTTTAAATGATGAAAAGACGTGAACCCGGCGCCAAAATCATCAAGCGCTACACGGCAGCCAAGCCCCCGCAACGTCGATACAAAACGAACTGATTCGGCAATATCCTGTAGCAGCGCTGTCTCTGTAATCTCGATAACAAGACGCCTGGCAATGCCCGGCCGGTCTCGCATGGCCAGAACGAATTTACTTAGCCATGTCGGATCCGTAGCCGTAAGGCTGGAAACGTTTAGAGCCAGCGAAACATTCGGATGGGCATCAAGTTCTTTCAACGCCAGGTCGAGCGCGTAATGATCGATGAGACGCGCATAACCAAGCTGTTCAAGCACCGGCACAAATTTAGCCGCCGTAACAACATCGCCATCATCACGCAACAGACGCAGCAAACATTCATAATAGGAAACGCTATTTGTCTTGCACTCTACGATCGGCTGAAATGCAAAAACGAGACGATCTTCCTGAATGGCTTGCTGAACTTCATGAAGGATAGCGAGATTTCTGCGTTGGCTGCGGCGACGCTTTTTTGCCTGATGAAATGGGATATAGCAGTTGTACCCCATACGCCGCGCCTTCTCTAATGCCATATCCGCTTTTGCGAAAGCATCGTGAGCCGTCTGGGCAACGTCTGGGAATGCAGCGCCTCCAATCGAGAGCGTGATATCAATCGGCCCGTCTGTCCCATCGACCGATACGCCTCGAACGGACTGCAGCAACGTCTCGGAAACGATTGGAATATCTTCTTCCGGGCAGTGGGTCAGGACAACCCCAAAGCGATCACTGCCAATGCGGTCGATCACGTCCGTTGCACGTAGACAGTTTTCCAGCCGCTGGCGGACGGCAGAAACAATGGCCTTAATGGTTGCTTCGTCCGTAGCCTCATCGGTTTTGGTCAACTGATCGACACCGACGGCAAGGTACCCGCCGGAACTTTCCCCCTGCCGGCAGTGATTGATAGCTTTCCGCAATATCTCCACAAGTGCGGCGCGGCCATATTGACCCGCAGCATTGTCACAGAGGGCCTCGCAGGACACCTCTTCCACGGCAGCCTCCTGATCCGTCTTCGGCCTTGAGATAAGCTGAAGAACGCCGCAGACCCTCACCGGCTCATCGCGTTGATTGAAGACAACCGTGGATCGCTCCTGAATCCAGCGCAATGCGCCGTCCGAGGTGCGGATCCGGTATTCACATATAAAAGGATCGCAGGAATTGTAGCGATCAACAAAGCTTTCCTGCAGGCGGGCCAGATCATCCGCTTCGATCAAAGCGTTCAAACCGCTTCGAGTCGCAACGTCTTCCAGCGCCGGAAGATCAAGAACAACGGACGTGCAATCCGACCAAAGAATCGCGTCCGTTGCGAGGTCCCATTCAAAGATGGCCTCACCCAAGGCAGTCACGGCCGCATGCAAGCGCGTTAATTTATCACGATCTTCTGCACGCTTCTCTTCTACCGCCTTATCGTTTTTTGCATCCTGCAAAGTCATGCCTTCTACCTAAAGGCTCCCTCGTTATATGCCTTCTACTTGAAGAGCACCTTACTACGTTTGATCTATCTGATCATGCGAACACGTTAAGAAGGCACCCCTTTACAAAGGATTAATTCGCGCCACTTCCGACAAGTTAACCAATCTTTTTTCACGCACACATCCATGCGCGACGCGCATCTTGGTTAACGCGTAAATTATTTCTTATGGTTAATGGAGAGAAACCATTTAAAGACTTTTCATTGATCGTCTATAGTTTCCGCAGTTGTGATCGTGTGCGATTTTTTTTAAAACGCCGTGCGATAAAAAACTACTTAATGAAACCGGGAAAACGCTAAAAAAATGGAAACGTCCGGAACGGAGAGAGGCCCAGTTCAATCGGTCGCCTCTGTGCATTTTTTACATCGGTCGCCTGAGCGGGAAAAGCATTTCGCGGCCCAGGCCGAACAAGGTCCTGTCGACGCCGCCGATGTTCCGGGTGTCTCCACGCGGCTGCCCGTTCTTGTCCAGGAACCGCGTCTTTCACTTCACACACGCCTTCCCTTCGCGGCGCAGCAAATTGCCCAGGAAACCCCTTTCTTTCCAGCCGCCGGTGGTCCGCATCAACATCGCAAAGGCGTCTTGGCCTACCAGAAGATCGAAGCGTCTGACCTTCTCCTTTCGCCACCCTTGGCACCCCTAAGCATCCGCGCCTAACCCCGGCGCATCTTCAGATATTTCATCGACAGACACACCCGTGATGGCGTCGGTTGACGACAGGCCATCCGACGCCTAGGTTCCCCGTCGCTGCCCGGGAAAACCGGGCGCTTATGGGAATGAACTGAACCATGTCCAATCGCGAGGCAGGAACCGCATGCAAGGCCTGGCCGTTTCAAGAAGCACGACGCGTCCTCGAGCGCCTTAACGGGAAATGTCCCGAAAAGGGATATGCCCTCTTCGAAACTGGCTACGGCCCTTCGGGGCTTCCCCATATCGGAACCTTCGCGGAAGTCGTGCGCACGGCAATGGTCCAGCGCGCCTTTTCAACGCTGACAGATATTCCAACCCGTCTTTTCACCTTTTCCGACGACATGGACGGGCTTCGCAAGGTGCCGGACAACGTCCCAAATCAGGCGATGCTGGCCGAACATCTGGGCAAGCCACTAACCGCCATCCCGGATCCATTTGGAACGCACGAAAGTTTTGGGCATCACAACAATGCCCGCCTGCGTAGCTTCCTTGATTCGTTCGAATTCGATTACGAATTCCAGAGTGCCACGGAATGCTATCAAAGCGGCCGGTTCGATCCCCTCCTTCGCCGGGTTCTCGAATGTTACGACGACATTCTGAACGTCGTTCTGCCAATTCTGGGAAGCGAACGGCAAGCCACTTACAGCCCCTTCCTTCCTATCTCCCCAAAGACCGGCCGTGTGTTGCAAACGCCCATCCTCGCAAGAGATGCCGCGGCAGGCACGATTGCCTTTGTGGACGAAGATGGGACCCAGACCGAACTTCCTGTCACGGGTGGCCATTGCAAACTGCAATGGCGTGTGGACTGGGCGATGCGGTGGACGGCATTGGATGTCGATTACGAAATGTCGGGGAAAGACCTGATCGATTCCGTGCGCCTTGGCAATCGCATCAGCCGCATTCTCGGCGGCACACCGCCCGAAGGCTTTACCTATGAACTTTTCCTCGATGAGAATGGCGAAAAAATATCGAAGTCGCGGGGAAACGGCATCGGCGTTGATGAATGGCTTCGCTATGCCCCGCCGGAAAGCCTCAAACTTTTCATGTTTCAGTCGCCGAAAAAGGCAAAGCGTCTTTATTTCGACGTGATCCCCAGGAATGTGGACGATTATCTAAGCTTTCTGGAAAAATATCCGGAGCAGAACCCGGCTGAGCAATTGACGAATCCGGTCTGGCACATTCACGATGGAACGCCGCCGAAAGAAGATTTTCATCTGACATATTCGATTTTGCTAAATCTTGCGAATGTCTGCCACGCCGAAGAAAGCGCCGTTATATGGGAATATCTTTCCAGATATAGGCCAAAGGCAAACCCGCAGAACGCCCCCATTCTTGATGCGCTTACGAAACATGCCGTCCATTATTATCAAGACTTCGTCAAACCGGCGAAACGTTACCGAGCACCTGATCCAACAGAGCAGGCCGCCCTTCAAGACCTTGCCAAGGCGATTGAAGCCCTGCCCGCCGACGCCGATGCCACTACCATCCAGACGGAAGTTTATGAAGTCGGCAAGCGGCACCCCTTTCCCGATCTAAGAGCGTGGTTCCAAGCCCTCTATGAAATTCTTCTTGGCCAATCTCAGGGACCGCGCATGGGATCCTTTATCGCCCTTTATGGTCGGGATGAAACACGCACCCTGATCCGTCAGGCGCTGGCCGGCGAACTTGTTTGCAAAAATCCGGTGGATTAGACCCGACCCTGCGGCTCATGCCGGCGGCAATCGGTTGCTTGCCTTGGAATGACTGGTGACGACGGATTGCCTATTGACGTATCCAAACGATGCGGGCAATCCATTCGACGTTTTCAATGGGAATGATGCGGTCCCCATAGGCGCGATTGAGAGAGAGAAGTTCAATCTGCTTACTGCTCTGACGCTTTAACTCCTTTGCCAGAACTTCGCCTTCCTTTGTTTTTAAAACAACCCGATCGCCCCGGCGAATGCTTGCCTGTGGTGAAACAACGACAACATCGCCGTCGCGGTAAATCGGCTGCATGCTGTCGCCGCTGATTTCCAGCGCGTAAGCGTGCGGATCACGGCTTTTTGGGAAAGCCGTTTCATCCCAACCGCTACCGGTTGGGTAACCGGCATCGTCAAAAAATCCTTGATTGCCCGCCTCGGCAAAACCGATGACCGGAACACGTTGGGCCAGCCCCTCTGCGGCATCGCCCCCAAGGTAGATAAGAAAATCACCAAAGCTGCAATCCATCGCCGCAAGAATTTTCGAGATGCTTTCCGTGCTGGGCCAACGCAGTTTCCCTTCCCGCGAGGTTCGCTTGCTTTTGTTAAAGGTCGTCGAATCCAGGCCAGCACGGCGCGCCAGGCCGGAAGGAGAAAGCCCATGGGCCCGGGCAAAGTTATCGATGGCCATCCAGATGTCGCTGTGCCGCAGCATAAGAACATTTTCTTATAATTTTCCCGTCATCTCATCAGGAATATTTTCTTATTTCTCTTGACATAAGGAATATATTCCTTCTTTTCTGGGTGACGACGGGGCCGGCACCACGCCTTGGCCTCCTTGCCTGTGAGGACCAAATGCCATGCGCAGCGAACGCTATGCCCCCAAGCCCTACCTCCCTCTCATCGACGAGCCTTTTTCTTCGGCGGAGGAAGTGTGGTTTTGGTTTGTGCAATGTTTTCAGGCACGCCGGGAGGGCGCGCGAATCCAGGCCGGACGCGGCGAGACCACGCGCCCCTGCGACCCCGACGACGTGCTTGCGATCGTCAACCGCCTTTACCGCAAGCGCCGATTGCAGCGAGAGCACCTTCTGGTGCTGACGGAATATGGCGAAAAACTGCTGCCACCCGACGCCGCATATCCGAAAGAGGCAAGGGCCGCCTTTCTATGGCAGGAGGCGCTAGACCGCCTGGCATTCGCCTTGCGCAGGAAGGGCATCGTCCAATGAGCGCGGGCAAGCCCGTCAACACAGGGCATGAAAAACCGCTTCACGTCCTCGTCATCTTCTCCGATCAAACAGACCTTCCCTGGCTGCGCGTTCTACGGCATGGCTTCCGCCATTGCTTCCTGGCAATCCTTCAGGGTTCTCGCTGGCTCATCTACGACCCACTTGTCCACCGAACCGAAATCACCACCCTTGACCTGCCATTGGATTTTGACCTGGCAATTTGGTACCGCGCCCACGGGTTTCGCGTCGTCGCAACAGAGATCCGGCCGGGTACGCCGCCACGGCATGGGTTGCGGCCCTGGGCACATTTTCCGCTTCGTCCTTTTACCTGCGTCGAAGCGGTGAAGCGCGTGTTGGGCCTTCGGGCAATAAAAATTTTTACGCCATGGCAGCTTTATCGCCATCTCGGCTTACGAAACACCCAGCGCCATTCGACGAATCTTTTCCCTTGACGGACCAATAATATAGGATTATATTCTTAATTATCATCCCCATTTTTCTCAATTGACCATGCGGCGCCTCCCGGTCCCCCTCCGGGAGGCGCTTTTTTCACCCGGCTTTTCAAGAGGAGGCTGTTGATGGCCAGTTTGTTTCGTTCTCCAAAGCCGCTTCCGCTGACACGGTTTTTTCCACCGGCCCCCTTGCCCATTTCTGCGCAAACGACAGATGCCGCAGCCGCCAAAGCGGCGGCCAAAGCAACGGCCGTCGAAAACAAACGACGGCGCGGGCGCGGCGGCACCATCGCGACGTCTTTCCGTGGTGTGCTTCTGCCACAGGATGCGCTGCCCCGCCGCAAACGACTTTTAGGGGAATAGCGAATGACCATGCTCACCCCCGAGACTGTCTACAAACGTTATCGCAAAGCCCTTGCCCGGCGAGGCTTCTGGGAGAACCATTGGCAGGAAGCCTATGACTTTGCCTTACCGCAGCGGGACGCTTTTACCCACAGCCCCCGACCGGGAGAGAAAAAAACGGACAAGCTTTTTGACGGCACCGCACCAGATGCCGTCGATCAATTGGCAGCAAGCTTGCTTGCCCAACTCACACCACCCTGGGCACGCTGGTTCGGCCTTACCGCCGGAACCGAAGTCTTCGAAGAAGAAAAATCTGCAATTTCTGAACTCCTCGACAAAACAGCAGAAATTTTGCAATCGCATCTGGACCGGTCAAATTTTGCCGTCGAGATGCATCAAAGCTTTCTTGATCTGGTTACGGGTGGCACCGCATGCCTGCTTCTGGAAGAAGCACCCCCAGGAAGCGAGAGCGCTTTTCAGTTTACCGCTGTTCCACTGTCGCAGATCGTTCTCGATGAAGGACCGGGCGGAAAACTGAATACGACGTTTCGCAAAAGCCTGCTGGACGCCGATGCCATTGCCGCACGCTTTCCAAAGGCACCCCTGCCAGAATGGGTCAAGCCGGGAGACGAGCCGAGCCGAGACAAGTCCTTTACCGTCATCGAAGCCGTTCTTCCCGATGACGGGCGCTTTACCTATTACGCCCTTCTTGAAAACGAGCGCGGCGAGCAAGCAAAGCCGTGGCCCCTGGCGAAAGGCCATTTCGATTCTTCCCCCTTCCTCAACTTCCGTTGGCTAAAAACACCGGGCGAAACCTATGGCCGCTCACCCGTGATGAAGGCGCTCCCAGATATCAAGACGGCAAACAAAGTCGTCGAACTTGTTCTTAAAAATGCCACCATTGCCGTAACCGGAATTTGGCAGGCCGATGATGACGGCGTCCTAAACCCGGCAAACATCAAACTTGTGCCGGGAAGCATCATTCCCAAGGCCGTCGGGTCTTCCGGCCTGACGCCCCTGGAAGCGCCCGGGCGTTTTGATGTGTCCCAGCTTGTGCTTGATGATTTGCGCAATCGCATCCGGCGCGCCTTGCTGGTCGATCAGCTTGGACAAATCAACAGCCCGCGCATGACGGCAACCGAAGTGCTGGAACGCGCCGCGGAAATGACCCGTATTCTGGGAGCGACCTACGGTCGACTGCAATCGGAATTGCTAACCCCGTTGATAAACCGGGCGTTGCAGATTCTACGCCGCCGTGGCGAAATTTCGGAAATTTTCGTCGATGGCCGTCTCGTTGATTTGCAATACCGTTCCCCCATTGCTCAAAACCAGGCCCAGAGGGACGTGCAGATGACCTTGACCTGGTTGAACACGGCCGCCGCCTTCGGCCCCGACGGTCTATCGGCCATCGACCTTCCCGCCGCCATCCGCTGGATGGGGCGAAAACTGGGTGTGCCCAATCCGTTGATTCGGGAAGCCCCGATCGCCGCCCTCGCCGAAGTAGCAGCCGCCGTTGAAGGCGCGCTTGCCGAAGAAACCCTGCCCGCCCTGGCGGCCGCCCTGGAAGAACCCGGTGTCGCCATCCCAGAAGAAGCGGCGCCGGCCATTGAGGCACCAGACATTGGATAACATCGGCTGGCGCTGGTTCGAGACCGGTGCAGAAACCAGCGATACGAGTGATCTGGAAACGGCGGAAAGCTACGCGCGTACATTTTGCACACCGGCTGGCCGCGCCGTTTTTCGTCATTTAATAACACGGACGCACCACCGTCATCTTGGACCGAACGCATCCGATGCGGCCCTGCGTTATCTCGAAGGACAACGTCAGCTTGTCGCCTACCTCGCCACCATGATCGAACGCGGCGGCGGTCGGATCGAATCCGACCCTGAACCCGTTATGGACTCGTCAGAAAAAGCCAAAAAAAGGAAATCGTTATGGACACGAATCTTTTAGCGACCCCGCCAGAGGCGGAGATGGAAGCCCCCCAGGGCAACCCGGAACAGGCCCCATCGGGACAAGCCCCATCGGAACCGACCGAGGAAACGCCACCGGCTCCGATGGAAGGCATTCCAGAAAAGTTTCAGAATCCAGAAACCGGTGAGGTGCGCGTCGATGCGCTCGTCAAATCCTATCAGGCGCTCGAACGTAAACTCGGCACCATGATAAGCCTGCCAAACGAGACGTCGACGGAAGATGAAATGCGCATCTTTCGAAAGGCGCTTGGCGTTCCTGATTCGTCCGAAGAATACGAGCTGAACATCAAGGGTGAGACAATCGCCCAGGACCCAGACGTCAACCAGCAGCTTTTTCAGGCTGGCTTTACCTCAAAACAGGCCCAGCTTGTCTATGACCTTGCCGTGGAAAAAGTCCTGCCCATTCTTGAAAACGCTGGTGCTGAATTTGAAGCAGAGCGCGAGATGGCGCATTTGGAAAAACATTTCGGCGGCGCGGAAAAATGGCGCGAGATGTCAAGCCAGCTTGCCTCCTGGGGAAAAGCGCATCTTTCAGAAAACGTCATGGGGGCCCTTGCCACAACCGCCGAAGGCATTCTCGTCATGCATCGAATGATGACGGAAGGCGAGCCTGCAATCCTACGGTCTAACGGCAATAGCAACAGCACAAATAGCGAAAGCCAGTTGCACACCATGATGAAGGACCCTCGCTATTGGCAAGCGCGCGACCCCGATTTTATCAACCGCGTCGCCAACGGCTTTCAAGAGCTGTATCCGGAGCCGTCCGAAACCTGATTTTTTCAACCCTTTTCCGTCTAGGGAGAACCCAACCGGGCCCCAAGGACGTTTGCGTAAATCCCGGCCGCGCTGCGAGAACCGGGCGATTTTACGTGCGTTGTAACTTCGTCCCCCCTGAAATAAGAGGACCATTATGGCCACAACGATCGATCAAGCCTTTATCAAGCAGTTCGAACGGGAGGTCCACGAATCTTACCAGCGAATGGGCAGCAAGCTGCGCAACACCGTTCGCACGAAAAGTAACGTCCGTGGGTCTTCCACCGTGTTCCAGAAAGTTGGCAAAGGAACCGCATCAACGAAAGCACGTCATGGCCAAGTGCCCGTGATGAACATCGACCACACGCCGGTCGAATGCGCGTTGGCGGATTACTACGCCGGCGACTGGGTCGATAAATTAGATGAGCTGAAGACCAACATCGACGAACGTCACGTCATTGCCAATGCTGGCGCTTTTGCGCTGGGACGCAAGACGGACGAATTGATCATCACGCAATTTGACACCTCCACCAACTATGCAGGTGGCGACACAGATGGCCTGACAAAGGCAAAAGTGTTGACGGCGTTCGAGATGCTTGGTGAATCGGACGTTCCCGATGACGGTCAGCGCCATGCCATCATCGGCTGGAAACAGTGGAGCGACTTGCTGGAGATCCCGGAATTCGCAAACGCGGATTTCGTCGGTGACGACGCACTTCCCTGGCGCGGCACTCAAGCCAAATTCTGGCTGGGCACGCTATGGATGCCGCATTCCGGGCTGACGCTAGACACCA
Source organism: uncultured Rhodospirillaceae bacterium (assembly GCA_964435655.1). Taxonomy (GTDB): domain Bacteria; phylum Pseudomonadota; class Alphaproteobacteria. The sequence continues at coordinate 616 of CAYTAE010000039.1, read as the reverse complement.
GCGTACGGTCCTGCTTCTGGTACCACAAAACGGCCATTGGCCACGCCAGCGGTGCCGATATCACCACCGATGTCAGTTGGCATGGCGATCGCGCCGCTCATTTCATCAACAGTTCGATGTCGCAAGGCGCGTGCCTGGTTGACACCACCGGCATCGTCGTCATGCGCTGCCTGGAGAGTTAATCATGGCTTTTAAAACACAAGACCTTAGCGTCATCGGCTATGCCAATGGCTTTACCCTTTGGCACTACACCACAACCGATACGGCAGCAGCAGTCGATACATCCGGCTATTTCAACGACGCTGCCGATGTCGTCCGTGTCGGTGACATGGTGCTTGCGAACGTGGAAACCGGCGGCACGATGGCGGCCGGCATGTTCCTCGTATCAAGCAACACGGGCACGGTCGTCGATATCGATGACATGACGGCCTTCGGCGGCACGGACACGGACTAAGTCCAAAACGCCCCTTTCGTAACGTGCCTTGTCTTTTGGCCCCGCAGCTTTTGCTGCGGGGCCTTTCTTTTTCCAAGATTGGAGGTTTCCCATGGCGTTGAGCAGCATTGCGCTTTGCTCGCGTGCGCTGGTCAAGATCGGCGCAAATCCGATTTCCGCGTT
>CAYTAE010000038.1:0-10986 GCA_964435655.1 uncultured Rhodospirillaceae bacterium | reverse complement strand
CCGGCGGCCATGTCCGATAGAAAGTCGCCATATTCGTTGAGCACCAGGACGACTTCAAAGTCCTTTGGAGTCGTCCTGGTGCTCAACGAATATGGCGACTTTCTATCGGACATGGCCGCCGGTCTGGTGGGCAGCCTGGGCACGGGCGCCAGCGGAAATTACTCTTTCGATGAAAATCAGCAGGTCGACATCGCCATGTTCGATCCGGCCGGCGGCACCGCGCCCGACATTGCCGGCAAGAATCTGTGCAATCCGTCCGCGATCCTGCTGGCTTTTTGCATGTTGCTGGACCACGTCAACCGCCATGACCTTGCCCACGCGCTGCGCTTGGCGCTGTTGGGCGCCATCGAGGCCGGCGAATGCACCCGCGACCTTGGCGGTTCGTTAACAACCGATGGCTTTACCCAAATTGTCCTTGACCGCCTGCCGGATCATCTGCCTGACAACGGCAACGCATAGGGTTTTCAACATGTTTTCTGAGCAAACGCATCTGCGCGCCGCCAGAAATATTTTTGAACATCTGGCCCAACAGCTCGACACGCGCCTTTCCATACGCTTGTGGGATGGGTCGATCATTCCCCTTGGCCGCCACGCCGATCCGGCCCGCTGCATCGCCATTCGCGGACCGGGCGTGCTTGGATCCCTCCTGCGGCGGCCAACCCTGGAAACCCTGCTGCACCACTATGCCACCGGGCGCATTGATTTCGAGGGCGGCGATCTGCTCACCTTCATCACGCTGGCGCGCGAAAAGAAAATCAAAATCAAGTGGCAGCATCTGCGCAAGGCCTTCCTGCTGAGACACACCCTGCCCCTGTTCTTTGCCTTCGAAGACAACATCCGCCTGGCCCATGAATATGCCGGCGACGAAACCGGACAGCAACGGACCCACAGCGAGGAAACCGGCTTCATCCAGTTCCACTATGACATTGGCAATGACTTCTACGCCCTCTTCCTCGACCCCGAAATGCAGTATTCCTGCGCCTATTTCACCGATTGGGACCACTCGCTGGAACAGGCCCAGACCGACAAGCTGGAAATGATCTGCCGAAAACTGCGCCTGCAGCCGGGCGATCGCTTCCTCGACATCGGCTGCGGCTGGGGCGGGCTGTTGTGCCATGCGGCAAAACATCACGGCGTCACGGCCCATGGCGTGACACTTTCCCAGGCCCAGCACGATTACACGGTGGAAAAAATACGCCGCCTCGGCCTGGAAGACCGGGTGACGGTGGAACTTCGCAATTACGAAAGCCTCGACGGGGAATATGACAAAATTTCCTCAATCGGCATGGTCGAACATGTCGGCATCGCCAATTACCCGGCCTATTTTGGAAAACTAAACAACCTGCTATGCGATCGGGGGCTTCTCCTGAACCACGGCATCACCCGGCGCGCCAAGAAAAACGGCAGAAGGCGAAAAACTCCGCCGGAAAAAAAGCTGTTGCTGAAACATATCTTCCCGGGCTCGGAACTGGACCATCTCGGCCACACCCTCAAAGCCATGGAAACCCAGGGCTTTGAAATTCACGACGTCGAAGGCTGGCGCGAACATTATGCCCAGACCTGCCGCCTGTGGCACCAGCGCCTGGTCGCCAACAGCGACAAGGCCATCGCCCAGATCGGGATGGAGAAATATCGCATGTGGATCGCCTATCTTGCCGGCGTGGCGTTCGGATTTAACGATGGCGCACTTCGCCTCTATCAGATCCTCGCCACCAAACAAAAAGCCAAAGGCCCGTCCGCCATGCCGCCGACACGGGCGGATTTATACCGCTAGCTGGGCAACGACAGTTGCGGCTGCCATACTGATCCCCATCGGCGACTTTCAATCACCGGCAAGGACGGAACAGACAGATGAGCGACATCAACTTTGGCCCGCTAACGAATTTGATTGGGACCTGGAAAGGCGAGGATGGCGTCGATGTGGCGCCGGAACCCGATGGCACAGAAACCAATCCCTATTTTGAAACCATTACCTATTCGGCCGTTGGCGATGTCACGAATGCCGAACAGCAAAACCTTGCGGTCGTCCACTACCGTCAAATCGTCCGGCGCAAATCAGATGGCGACGTCTTTCATGACGAGACCGGCTACTGGATGTGGGACCAGGACGCGGGCGTTGTCATGCATTCTTTGGTCATACCGCGCGCAGTCTGCGTCCTTGCAGGCGGAAAATATGCCGGAGAAAAAGACTCCGAAGGCCGCACAATCATCAACGTCGCGGCAACGGCGGACGACCCCAACTGGACAATCATCCAGTCCCCCTTCATGGAAAAGAACGCGTCCACCACCGGGTTCCGGCATAAAATCATCGTTGGCGATGGCAAGATGACCTACGCTGAAACAACGACCCTCGATATCTATGGGAAAGTCTTTGAACACACGGACCAGAACAATCTGATCCTCAGCTGATCGCGCCGATTTTGGTCTGGCATCGGCGATTTCACGACCTTATATAGAACAGAGGGCATCAACGCGTGGAGGAACCCATGTTTGAAAACCCATCTGTCGTCACCCGGATCGGAATTGGCAAGGGCATCGGCCTTGCCTTCGGACTCTTGGGCCTCATCTTCTTCCCTTATTTCATGCCGGAGGTGGGCTGGCTGCCACGCATTGGCATCTTGCTTTGGTACACGACCCTGGGCGCAATCATCGGGGTGTTTGGCATCTTTACCTTCCACCCCATCCTTAAAGTCCCCATGCCCTGGTGGGTTCGCGCACCCTTCCTGGGCGCGTGGATGAATTTCATCCTCACCTTCTTCGCCTATGACACTTTCAAAACCTACATGATTGCCGTCTTCGGGGCCGATGGCGTGCTGCAATCGCCCTTCTGGTTCACGGCCGAAGGCGCGTTTGTCGGCCTCGTGATCGGCTATTTCACGACCCGCTTCGGCGGCGAGGGCAAGGCGGCGGCGGGCCGGTAAGTTGCCGGTTTTGGTGTGGTATCCCCTAGGGGAATCGAACCCCTGTTTTCGCCGTGAGAGGGCGATGTCCTGGACCGCTAGACGAAGGGGACCCGAAAGGCCCGGCAGTCTTGCCCCATCTCAGGCCGGCAATCAAGGGCTTTGGGCCCCGGCCCGTCAATCGGCGTCGCGAAGTTCCATGGGGATGGCCTGAAAGCCATGCTCCGCCACGACATGAGCCGTGACCGCACCGGCCGTGACCGCACCGGCCCCATCTTTTGTGACGGCGACGATGACCCAGACAAAGTCTTTGTCCCAGGCCATGGCAAGATCGGTCCGGGACGGTTCCGCCGGATGATCGGGGTGGGAATGGTAGTGGCCGATGATGGCGTCCTCGGTCCCCTCACAGGCGCGCATGACGTCAAAGCGCAGCTTTGGATCAATCTCGAAACGGTCTTTGCGCCCCGTCGCGTCGATGGCGACGTTGCGGCTGGGCACGACGCGCGTGACGTCATAGATGCCTGCCCCAAGGCGGCCGACAAGCAGCCCGCAGGCCTCAAAGGGCCAAGCGGCTTCCCCCGCCGCCGAAATCGCGCGCAACGCCTTGCGCGTCAGACGGATCATGGCTGGGGATCAAGCGCGATCACACCCAGGAGGGCGCCATCCTTAAGGCTGAGGATCAAAATCCGCGCGGTCCCGTCTTCAAGGGCAAGGCGCAGGAAAAGCCTTTCCCCTTCGACCTTGCTTTCCTCGACATGGGCACCTTTCGGGATGGCATGGGTGGCCGTACCGAAGGACGCCGAGGCCGGAGGCTTGGAATCAACCGTCAGTTTCGACGAGGCACGCTTGGCAATTGTCACCCCAAGGACAACCATGCCGCCCAGAATGACAACACCAAGAAAAATCACCAGAAACTTGAGCCCTCGCATGGTTTCGGCCAATCTCCCTTCATGACGACAAAAAACAGACCCGGCGACACATTGCCCAACGAAACGTCGCCCAACGAAGCAACGCCGCCCCGCCAATGCCACCTGACCGGCGACAGCCAGGACAAGGGCGTCCGCCTCGACAAATTCCTGGCAGATCATGGGCCGGAACTTTCACGAAGCCATGCCAAACGCCTGATCGAAGCGGGGCATCTTGTCTCGGACGAGCGGACGATAACGGACCCCAACATGCGGGTCAAACCGGGGCAGCACTTTACGCTTACCGTGCCAGCGGCCGTGGCGGCGGAACCGGAAGGCCAGGCCATTCCGCTGAACATTCCCTATGAAGACAGCGACCTTCTTGTCATCGACAAGCCCGCCGGCCTGGTCGTGCACCCCGCCCCCGGCAACCCGGACCGCACCCTTGTCAACGCCTTGATCAGCCATTGTGGGAAAAGCCTTTCCGGCATCGGCGGCGTCGCACGACCCGGCATCGTCCACCGGCTGGACAAGGACACATCGGGCCTTCTCATCGTTGCCAAGAACGACTTTGCCCACCGGGCCCTGGCCGAACAATTGCAAAGCCGTCAGCTAAAACGCATCTACCTGGCCCTGGTCTGGGGCGTGCCGGTGCCCATCCATGGCCGCATCGAAGCACCCATCGGACGCAATCCAAAGAACCGCAAGAAGATGGCCGTGGTGGCCCGGGGCGGTCGCCCGGCCGTCACCAATTACCGGTTGCGCGCCCGCTTTGGCGACGTGGCAAGCCTGGTCGAATGCCGCCTTGAAACCGGTCGCACCCACCAAATCCGCGTCCACCTTGCCCATCTGGGCCACCCGCTGCTGGGCGATCCCGTCTACGGGCGGCGGCGCCCTCCCGGCGGCCTGCCTCCTGCCGTGGCCGCCGCCATCGAGGTCTTTTCCCGCCAGGCCCTGCACGCCCATGAGATTGGTTTCAACCACCCCAAAAGCGGCAAAGCCCACTGCTTTAAAAGCAACATACCAAAAGATTTCAATGGTTTAATAGAGAAATTGGAAATAATTTAATCTTTTCTTTACCCTCTTGAAAAGCAATATTTCTTGACAAATCCTGTAGCAATCGCGTACCTTGGCAGTCAGCACATGAGAGTGCTAAAACCCGCAAGCAAGGGCAAAAGCCCGGAAGGATCCGATTATGCCAAGCCTTCCTGTCGTGCTTCCATTTTCGCCGGAAAACAACCTCACCCGCTATCTTCAGGACATTCGGAAATTCCCGATGCTCGAGCGGGGAGAGGAATACATGCTGGCCAAACGCTTTGCGGAACATGGCGATGCCAAGGCGGCCCACCGTCTGGTCACCAGCCATCTGCGCCTGGTGGCGAAAATCGCTAAAGGCTATCGCGGCTATGGTCTGCCGCTGGCGGACCTTATCTCCGAAGGCAATGTCGGAATCATGCAGGCGGTCAAGCGTTTCGATCCGGAACGCGGCTTTCGGCTGTCGACTTACGCGATGTGGTGGATTCGCGCCTCGATTCAGGAATACATCCTACATTCCTGGTCCCTGGTAAAAATGGGCACGACGGCGGCTCAAAAAAAGCTGTTCTTTAACTTGCGGCGTCTGAAAGGCCAGCTACAGGCCATTGATGGCGGCGACCTCCACCCGGAAACCGTGGCAAAAATTTCCCAGCGTCTCGATGTCACCGAAAAAGACGTGATCGAAATGAACGGCCGCATGTCCGGGCCCGACCATTCCCTGAACGCGCCGCTGCGCGCCGATAGCGAAGGGGAATGGATGGACTGGCTTGAGGACGAGAGCCCCAACCAGGAAAGCCTGGTCGCCGAAAATGAGGAGCGGACAAACCGCCAGCAACTGCTTCGCAACGCGATGACAGGCTTGAATGATCGTGAACGCCATATTCTGACGGAGCGTCAGCTACGCGACGACCCGCCAACCCTTGAGGTGTTAAGCCAAAAATATGGCATCTCACGCGAACGCGTCCGTCAGATCGAGGCCCGCGCCTTTGCAAAAATCCAAAAGGCCGTGAAGAACGCTGCCATTGAACAGCGGATCGACCCTTAAACGACGGCGGTCAGCTTCTTAAAAGGCCGGCCCGCTTATTTGTTTAGCTGCGGCGGCACGTGCGCAATTTCTTCGCCCCACCCTTCGATTAATTCTTTTCGCAGCGCGACAAGCCGCGCCTTGCGATGCTCGGCGCGAGTTTCGATCACCGCGCTGACAAGGTAAGGCATCCCGAAATAAATCAACCAGCCAATGCCGGCGGTCCCATACATGACAAGCCATGAAGTGGGATCCGTAAGAAGAAGAAAGGCCGTATCTGTTTCTCCCTGCCCGGCCACCGCCAACAGACTTGCAAGATAGGGGGCAATGCCGGCCATGTTCAGTGGCATGACACATTTGCCAGCAGCCTTGCCCGGCCGGGTGTCCACAATGAAGGCAACCCAGGACGGCAGCATGCCAATCGTCAGAAGAAGAACAACCGGCAGCGCGAAAGTCGAGAGAGCCACAAGCACGAGCAACCCGATAATCCACCAGAGTCCGATGCCCGTACTTGCTTCCGGTCGCTTCCTGCCTACCACTCGCCTTGTCATGCATCCATCCTAGATATATTTCGAAAGCGCGATGCTGATCGCAACCAGCGCAATCAGGAGAGAAACCCGGGACGCCAACAGATGCCCAAACACAAATGATGTTGTCGACAGCCTCTTCAGCTTAAGGTTTATTTGCGCCGTTTCGCCAAGCGAGCGCATGAATTGGTTGCGGGCAACCCCGTAGGCACGTTGATCTGCCTGACGATTCGTTGGATTACCAACCAGATTGTAAAGTTCGACGAGACTTCCCTTCGCGGCTATTTTTTCCATTTGCTCGCCAAGCTGCTTGCGAAGCACCTGATTGTGATAACTCGCAAGAACCGGCGGCAAAAGTTTCCACACCCAGCCAGCAAGCTGTGGCAGCTGCTCCGGCCCGTAACGGTTTTGCAAACTGGCCAGCAGGCCCAGAACACCCAACACACGCTCGGCAGAGCCCGGAGGCGACGTAAGCGAGAAGAGGAACGTATCGATCTTCGCGGAAAAACGACTCGCGATGAAGGCAGCGATGTGCTCATCCATCGGCTCGACAATCACCTCCAGCTTGCCAGCCGTAACCTCAAGCGCCGGCAACAAATCGGAAATCTTCACACAATATTCCGGAAGAACAAGCGCGCTTTGGCAACCCAGGCCCGGCACAAGCTCGTAAAGCCAACGCGCGAGGCCAAAGCCAAAGCCACGGCGACCAAGAAAATGCTTGAGCCGTTGAAAGCGTTTCATGGCTTTGCGGTTATCTCGCACCTCCAACCCCCGGACAGAAAGCCAAAGCTGGGGCAGATGCAGATGGGCGACATCGGAAAAATCACGCCGCATCTGGTCATCGGCATATTGGGTCGCAAGCAGACCGCCAAACCCGTCAATCAAAGCCGAAAAGCTCTTGTAGCGAATGGGCGCATCCGGATCGAGAAGAATGGCGATCCGCGCCACCAGTTGCTCCGCCGGCACCGGGGAAGCGCGGTTTTTCGCGACCTCTTCCGCAACGGTACGCGCAATTCTCTGATCCGCGATGCTACGCACCGCCCAGGATTCAAACCGGGGTTCGCGAAGTGCCTTGCACCCCTCTTTGGGGTGTTTTAGAAGGGCGCGAGCCAGCGAACGGCCCGTTGTATATTGCTCTTTCATAAAGCTGAAAACATGCCGCTCCGGACTTGGGACATTTGGCACGCTCTGCGCCTGATACGAATTTAACCAGCCTTCGAGTTGCGTGATCCCCCATCGCTTTTCCGCCGTGTCGTGAAGGGTGCCTTTCAAGAATTCCTTTATGCGAAGCGGAATCTGTGTCGCGGGGATCTCGCCTGTTAAAAAGTCATAGGAACCTTTCTCGATTTTTCCTGCCAGAATGGCTTCCGGGTCCATGTCTTTAATCGGAAGTTTGCCTAAAAAAAGCACCAGCACCGTAACGCCAAGCGCATAGACATCGTCGGCAACCGTCCCCTGGCCACGGCCCGCAGGGTTGGCCAGCGCGCTTTCGATCGGCTCAAACAGGACCGGCTGGTTATACGCCGCCGGCGACGAAACGCAGTCGCCAAGCAGAACGCCCGGCGTCTCCTTGCTCTCGGACAAAAATAAATTATCCGGTCGAATGCCACGGTGGGTAATATTCAAGGCCTCCAATTCTCTCAAGGCTTCCACCACTGGCGCAAGAAGCACCGTCTCAATCGCTTTGACCGTCACCGGCCCGGTGAGCGAAGAACGAAACGGCACACCCGGTTGCGCATAAATAAAAACCGGGCACGCGTTCCCGATGGAAGGCACTGTGACAACGTCTTCCGCGACAAGCTGGAGGACACCGGCAATATTTTGCTGGCGCTGCCGTTCAAGAAATAGCCAATACAATGGCATGCCTTCAACGCAGACATGGGCAAACAGCGACAACCCCGGATTGCTCTTGTCCTTGACGGCATAGGCCTTTGCGGTGGGCGAATCATAGGCAGGCAATGGCACATCCAAAAGAAGGCCGTACCGCCCTTTCAGCAAGACCTCGCCCCCGGACGAAGGGGGCGCCACCGCTTCCGCAGTCTCTGCCTGTTCCGCTCTCTCGACCGCCGCCATTTTGGCTTCCATTCTCCTGACAAAACGCGTCTTGAGAATTTTGCGGCAGGAAGGAAAAGAAAGCGTTAACTTCTTCGTAAAAATTCCTAAAATTATAGGAATTTCAATTGGTTATGAAATTAATCCGCAAAGGGATCACGGACGAGAATGGCATCTTCTCGCTCTGGACTCGTCGAAACCAGGGCAACCGGCGCCGCGATCAGTTCTTCAATACGACGAATATATTTAACGGCTGTCGCCGGAAGCTCCGCCCAGGAACGCGCACCCTGAGTGCTTTCCTCCCACCCTTGCAGGGTTTCATACACGGGTGTGACGGACCCCTGAATGGCCGGAAGGGATGGCAGGTAATCGTAGGTCTGTTCCCCATGACGGTACCCGACGCAGACTTTGATTTCGGAAAACCCGTCAAGGACATCTAACTTGGTCAGGGCGATGCCGCTGATACCCCCAACCTGAACTGCCTGGCGAACAAGAACGGCGTCGAACCATCCACAACGGCGCTTGCGACCTGTAACCGTGCCGAACTCCCGGCCGCGCTCCCCAAGAAGCTGGCCGGTGGCGTCATCAAGTTCCGTTGGAAAGGGGCCGCTACCGACGCGGGTCGTGTACGCCTTCGTAATTCCAAGCACATAGCCGGTGGCATCCGCCCCAATTCCCGATCCCGTTGCGGCTTGCCCGGCTAAGGTGTTCGAGGATGTGACGTAAGGGTAGGTCCCATGATCAATGTCGAGCATCGCGCCCTGGGCGCCCTCAAAGAGAATGCGCTTGCCGGCCCGGCGTGCCGTGTGCAGCTCTCGCCAGACCGTTCCGGCGAAAGGAAGCAGCCTTGGCGCAAGGTCGAGAAGCTCTTTGCAAAGGGCGTCGCCATCAATCGGGTCCAGCCCCATGCCGCGTTGCAGGGCATTGTGATGAACGAGAAGCGCCTTGATACGCTCTGCCAGATTTTCCGCATCCGCAAGATCGCAAACGCGAATGGCCCGGCGGGCGACCTTGTCTTCATAGGCGGGTCCGATGCCCCGTTTCGTCGTGCCAATCTTCGATACGCCGCTTGCTTCCTCCCTGGCAAGGTCCAGGTGGCGGTGAAGCGGCAAAATCAGTGGCGCGTTCTCGGCAATGCGCAAATTTTTCGGCGTGACATTCACCCCCTGCTTGCGCAGCCCGTCGATTTCATCGAGAAGCGCCCAGGGGTCAATCACGACCCCATTGCCAATGATCGAAAGCTTCCCCTTCCGCACGATGCCTGAGGGAAGAAGGCTCAGCCGGTAGGTTTCACCATTGATAACAAGGGTGTGCCCGGCATTGTGGCCGCCTTGGAAACGCACGACAATCTCCGCGCGCTCCGAAAGCCAGTCCACCATCTTGCCTTTTCCTTCGTCACCCCATTGGGCGCCGACAACGACGACATTTGCCATGCAATCTCCTGCTTCTAGGCTTTTTTCACGGGGGTGGCTTTGCCGGACTGGCAGAAATAAGGACATCCCAGGCGGGCCGCTTCCGTCTCCGGGTCGCCGCCGGCTTCAAGTGCCGCGACGGTAACCCAGCCTTCATGGCGAAGCCGGGCCCCCTCTTCAGCCTTCGTATCAAAAGGAAGGTAGAGACGCCGGGGTGCCGATGGCGTCGGCACGGCACGCAACAGCGTGTCGAGAAAAAGCGTGAAACCAGTGGCCGGTTCGCCGGTTTGCGGTTCGTCGCCCCCTGCAAAATAGCGCCCGCCACGCCCCAGCGACCCGCGGACGTCACGAGAAAACAACGTAAAGCCAAGGCCCGCGTGATATTCAAAGCCGCGATTTTCAACCGGGTCCACCGTCAGCCCAAGGCCGGGTGCGGCCACGGCAAGCCGCTCGACAACATTTTTCAGGCATTCCCGATCCGCACATGTCGATTTCGGAAGATCTATTTTCGCCAGAAGCGCCAGCGCACGGTCGGCCGGGCCCACCGCCTCTAAAAGCGCGCCCAGAATTTTTGCCGGCTTGCCGCCAAGGGCGGCCACGGCCGTCGCGTCCTTGTGATCCAACATGTCGCGCAGGTCCGCATTCTGGCCAAGATCCAACCCAAGCTCTTCACAGACCGCGGGCACAAGCCGCGACAACGTCAGATCAATCGAAAGCCCTGGAAGGCCGATTTTCCCCAATGCCTCGACGGCAAGAAGAAGCACCTCAAGGTCGGCGTTCTCCGATGTCGATCCAATCAACTCGACGCCCGCCTGCCCAAACTCCCGTTCGGGGCGAAGCTGGCTTCCCATCACGCGAAGCACCTGCCCGCCATAGCAAAGCCTGAGCGGGCGCGGCATATCCAAAAGACGTGTCCGCGCAATACGCGCCACCTGCAGCGTCATGTCCGGGCGCACGCCCATCATGCGCTGGGAAACCGGGTCCATGATCCGGAAGGCCTTGTCCGCCATTGCCGCCCCCGCCCCTTCCAGGAGGCTTTCCTCAAATTCGATAAGCGGCGGCTTGACCCGCTCGTAGCCATGCGCACGAAACGTCGCCATCAGCGCCGTCACAGTCTCGGCTTCGATATCC
>CAYTAE010000037.1:9134-11151 GCA_964435655.1 uncultured Rhodospirillaceae bacterium | reverse complement strand
CCTTCGATCAAATTCGCGCCTTCAGCCGGGCTCGTTCCTTCGGCAGGGTTCATGAGGCCCTCCGGGGTGGTGAAGCAAAGGCCGGGGCCGCCGCTTCCAGCGCCGCCGCCATACGCAAAACCGTGGCCTCGTCAAAGGCCCGGCCAATCAATTGCAGGCCCTGGGGCAGCCCGTCTGGACTGAGCCCGGCCGGCACCGAAATTGCGGGAAGGCCCGCCATGCTTGCCGGCACGGTAAAGATATCGTTTTGATACATCGCAACCGGGTCGTCTTCTTTTTCCCCGATCGGAAAGGCCGGCGTCGGTGTCGTCGGCGTCAGAAGAACGTCCACTTTTTCAAAGGCGGCCTCGAAATCACGCGCAATAAGCGTGCGCACTTTCTGCGCCTTTAAATAATGGGCGTCGTAATAGCCCGCCGAAAGCACATAGGTGCCAATCAAAATACGACGCCGCACTTCCTGGCCAAAGCCTGCGGCGCGCGTCTTCTTATACATGTCGGTCAGGTCTTCGCCTTCGACCCGCAGGCCATAACGAACGCCGTCATAGCGCGCAAGGTTTGACGACGCCTCCGCCGGGGCAACGATGTAATAGGCGGGAAGCGCGTATTTCGTGTGCGGCAGGCTGACATCGACAATTTCCGCACCGGCATCTTTCAGCCACGCCTTGCCCTGCTCCCAAAGATCGACGATCGCCTGGGACGTGCCTTCCATCTGGTATTCTTTCGGAATGCCGATTTTAAGACCACGGACACCCGCCCCCAATGCCGCTTCATAATCGGGAACCGGCAGATCGGCAGAGGTCGAATCCTTGGCATCAAAGCCTGCCATCGCCCCCAACAAAATGGCCGCGTCGCGAACGTTACGGGTCATCGGTCCCGGCTGGTCCAGGGAGGACGCAAAGGCAACAACCCCCCAGCGCGAACAACGCCCATAGGTCGGCTTCATCCCGACAATGCCGCAAAAGGCGGCGGGCTGACGGATGGAACCACCCGTGTCCGTACCGGTCGCGCCCAGGCAAAGCCCGGCGGCAACAGCGGCGGCGGAACCACCCGAAGAACCTCCCGGAACAAGCGGGCGATCGTCCCCTTGCCGACGCCAGGGGTTTTCAACCGGACCGGCATAGCTTGTGCCGTTCGAGGAACCCATGGCGAATTCATCAAGATTTGTTTTTCCCAACAGGACGGCCCCGGCCTGCCACAAATTTTTGGTTACCGTCGATTCATAGGGCGGCACAAAGCCGTCAAGGATGTGCGACGCAGCCGTCGTCCGGACGCCTTCCGTGCAAAAAAGGTCTTTTGCTGCCAACGGCAGGCCTTCCAGAACGCCACTTGAACCTTTGGCCAGGCGCGCATCCGCGGCCTCGGCCGCCGCCAGGGCCAATTCCGGTGTTTCCGTAATAAAGGTGTTCAGCCCGCGCGCCGCCGCCATCTCCCCAAGATGGGCTTCGGTCAGCTCCTTGGCGCTGAAATCTTTTTTTTTCAGGCCATCGCGGGCTTCAGCAAGGGTAAGCCGGGTCAATTCCGCCATGAGTCGCCTATTCGATAACCTTCGGAACCGTGAAAAAATTCGCGCTGTGTCGGGGGGCGTTTTCCAGAACCTTGGCCTGCAAATCGCCATCCGTCACCGCATCTTCCCGGTGGCGAAGTGCCATTGCGGCAACGGATGTCATCGGATCGACGTTTTCCGTATCAACTTCCTTGAGCTGCTCGACAAAATCCAGGATTTTGGAAAGCTCGGCAGCCAGCGCCGTAAGCTCGTCTTCGCCCACATGGACGCGCGCAAGCGAGGCGATGTTTGCCACGGTGGCCTTGTCCAGCGACATGGGGTAAAAATCTCCGGGTTAAGAAAGTCGGAATGCCTTGATAACCGGGGCGTCCGGAAGAATATGAGCGGAAGGTATCACCCGCTATGGCGGTCTGCAACCCTGCGGAACTTCGACAATGCATGCCTTCAGGCACGCGCCTGATCGGCCTTGACGTCGGCAAAAAAACGATCGGCATGGCGTTTTCCGACCCTTTG
>CAYTAE010000037.1:0-9124 GCA_964435655.1 uncultured Rhodospirillaceae bacterium | reverse complement strand
AGCCACCCCTTTCGAGACGCTGCGGCGGACAAAATTTCGCCCCGACATCGAAAAACTAAAAGAAATCTTCCGCGATCACGAAATCGGCGGCATCGTCGTCGGCCTGCCGATCAACATGGATGGCACGGAAGGCCCACGCTGCCAGTCAACGCGCGCCTTTGCCGAAAATCTACTTGGCGAAATTGACCTCCCGCTCGTTTTCTGGGACGAACGCTTGTCAACCGCCGCCGTAACGCGCACCCTTCTTGATGCTGATCTTTCCCGCAAGCGCCGTGGTGAAGTTGTCGACAAGCTGGCCGCTGCTTATATTCTGCAAGGGCTGCTTGATTTTCTCGCCCTATCGAATGGAGACAACGCCACATGACGGGCCCCCTTGAAAATATCCGTGTCATTGATTTTACGCGCGTCCTCGCCGGGCCCTTTTGCACGCAGCTGCTCGGCGATTTGGGTGCCGACATTATCAAAATCGAACGTCCCAACATCGGCGACGACACCCGCAAATGGGGGCCGCCCTATCTGAAAGACGCGCAAGGGAACGAAACGAACGAAAGTGCCTATTATCTCAGCGCCAACCGCAACAAACGTTCGGTCACAATCGACCTGGCGCGCCTCGAAGGCCAGGCGCTTGCAAAACGCTTGATCGCAAAAGGCGACATCGTGGTCGAGAACTTCAAGGTTGGAACGCTGAAAAAATACGGCCTGGCCTATGACCAGATCAAGGCATCCACGCCGGCCCTCATCTATTGTTCGATCACCGGCTTTGGCCAAACGGGACCTTACGCCCCCCGGGCGGGCTATGATTACCTTGCCCAAGCAATGGGTGGCCTGATGAGCATCACCGGGGAGGCGACCGGCGAACCCGTCAAGGTCGGCATCGGCATCGCCGACATCATGGCCGGCATGTATGCGGCAAACGCCATTCTCGCCGCGCTGCATCGCCGCGACGTAACGGGCGAAGGCCAATATATTGACATCGGACTTTTGGATTCACAGGTTGCCTGGCTGACCTACGAGGGACAGAATTACCTAAGCGGCGGCAAGGTGCCCCGGCGGCTTGGCAATGCCCATCCCAACATCGTGCCCTATCAGACCTTCGAGGCGGCGGATGGTTATTTCGTCCTTGCCGTCGGCAACGATCGCCAGTTCCACAAATTCTGCAACGTCGCAGGCTGCCCATCCCTTGTCAGCGACCCGCGTTTCGCAACAAACACGCAACGGATCGCCAATCGCAAAGAGCTGGCGTCCCTGTTAAGCGACATTCTTATCCAGAAACCGATCAAATACTGGACGGATGCCCTGGAGAAACAGGGCGTCCCCTCTGGCCCGGTCAACGACATTCGGGAAGTGTTCGAAGACCCCCAGATCCAACACCGTGGCATGAAAATCCAGATGCCGGACCCTGCCCGGGACGATCAACAGATCGACATGATCGGCAATCCGATCAAACTTTCAGAAACCCCCGTTTCCTACCGGCGCAGCCCGCCGATTCTGGGCCAACACACCGACGAAGTCCTTGGTGAAGTCCTTGAAATGTCGGCCTTGGAACGAAAGGATTTGCGGGAAAAAGATATCATCTAGGGCCTCAACGCTCTGGCTCCCTTGCGAAAACCGATGGCAACGGCCTATAGTGCCGCTTTGATGGCAAAGCTTCCCGCCAAGATCCCCTTTCCTCACCCACATCTTCTGGGCATCGAAGGCCTTTTGGCGGACGATATTTCCCGCCTCCTCGACCTTTCCGAATCCTACGTCGAACAGAACCGTCAGGCGAACAAGAAGCGCTCGCTTCTCCAGGGACGCACGGTCATCAATCTGTTCTTTGAAAACTCAACACGCACACGCACATCTTTCGAACTGGCCTGCAAGCGCCTGGGCGCGGACGCCATCAACATGTCCGTCGCAACCAGCGCGATCAAGAAAGGTGAAACGCTGCTTGATACCGCCATGACGCTCAATGCGATGCATCCCGACGTTCTGGTCGTGCGCCATCCCCATAGTGGCGCCGTGAAACTGCTTTCCGAAAAAGTCACCTGCGCCGTCATCAATGCCGGCGATGGCAGCCACGAACATCCAACCCAGGCCCTTCTGGATGCCCTGACCATCCGGCGACGCAAAAAACGCCTTCAGGGGCTTCGCGTTGCGATCTGTGGCGACGTCCTGCACAGCCGGGTGGCGCGTTCGAACATCCATCTATTAAACACGATGGGCGCAAGCGTGCGCGTCGTCGCCCCGGAAACCCTGCTGCCAATCGGCATCGAACGCATGGGCGTCGAACGTTTCCACAACATGGCCCAGGGCCTTGAGGGCTGCGACATTGTCATGATGCTGCGCCTGCAACACGAACGGATGAATGGAAGTTTCATTCCTTCCAGCAAGGAATATTTCCATTTCTTCGGCCTTGACGCCGCAAAGCTTGCCAACGCCAAACCGGATGCCTTGATCCTGCATCCGGGGCCGATGAACCGGGGTGTCGAGATCGACAGCGAAGTTGCCGACGACATCGGACGCAGTGCCATTCACGAACAGGTGGAAATGGGCGTCGCCGTGCGCATGGCTTGCCTCGATGTGCTTGTCGGCCCGACTGCGAGCGACAGAAAGGCCGCGTCATGACGGCAAGCGGCAAGCGGACAGCCTATGTCAACGCCCGCCTGCTGGACCCGGCAAGCGGACGCGACGGCCCAGGCGCGCTGTTGACGGAAGGGACGCAAATCCTCGACCTCGGCCCGGACCTCTTTGCAGACGGCGTGCCGGAAGGCATCGAACAGGTTGACTGCAACGGCCATTGCCTGGCACCCGGCCTGGTCGACGGTCGCGTTCAGCTTCGCGAACCCGGTGGCGAACATGAAGAAACGATCGCTACTGCCGGTCTGGCTGCTGCCGCTGGTGGCGTCACGACGATGCTGTGCCTGCCAAACACGCAACCCGTCATCGACGGCGTTGCCCTTGTCGAGCTGGTAAAACGCCGCGCCCAGGAAGCGAACCTCGTCAACATTCATCCTTATGGGGCCCTTACCAAGGGGCTCGCTGGCGAGCAGATTGCGGAAATGGGCCTGCTTGCCGAGGCAGGCGCCATCGCGTTTACCGACGGCACCGCCACCGTTTGCAATCCCATGACGTTCCGGCGCGCGCTCAACTACGCGCGCAGCTTCGACCTTCTTCTTGTTCAACACCCCGAGGACCCGGACCTGGCAAAAGACGGCGCGATGAATGAAGGGGAATTGGCGACCCGCCTTGGCCTTCCCGGTATTCCCACCGTCGCCGAGACCATCCTTGTCGAGCGCGACCTTGCCCTACTGGCCAGCACCGGCGGCCGCCTCCACATCGCGCATCTTTCAACGAAAGACGCCGTCGCGGCAATCCGCCAGGCAAAGGCCAGGGGCCTTGCCGTCACATGCGAAACCGCGCCCCCCTATTTCGCATTAAACGAAACCGCCGTCGGCGATTACCGAACCTTTGCCAAGCTTTCGCCGCCGCTTCGCAGCGAAGAAGACCGCCTGGCAATTCTCGAAGGCCTGCGCGATGGCACAATCGATGCGATCGCAAGCGACCATGCGCCCCACGATCAGGACAGCAAACGCCTGCCCTTCGTTCAGGCCGAGAACGGCATCGTCGGCCTTGAGACGCTGCTGCCATTGACCCTGGAACTTTTTCACAATGGCACGTTACCGCTGTTGCGCGCCCTTGAGACGGTCACCTGCGCACCGGCCCGCATTTTCCGCCTGAACGCCGGCACCCTTGCCAAGGGCGAGCCCGCCGATCTCGTTCTCTTCGATCTTAAAAAGCCCGGCAAGATCGACGTCGAAAAATTCCGGAGCAAGTCCAAGAATTCACCTTTCGACGGTCGGCCCGTACAGGGACGCGTGCTGCAGACGGTCGCTGCCGGACGAACCATCTTCGCTCGAAAAAATTAGGATGGCCGCCTTGCTGGAAATTTCGACGAATGCGTTTTTGATAACGCTTGCAGTTGGTTACCTGCTTGGCTCGATTCCTTTTGGGCTGTTGCTTACCCGTTTTACCGGCCGGGGTGACATCCAGAAAATCGGCTCCGGCAACATTGGTGCAACGAATGTTCTACGCAGCGGATCAAAATTGCTGGCCTTTCTTACCCTTCTGTTTGATGGCGCAAAGGGGGCGCTGGCCATTGCCATTGGCCAGGCGATTGACCCGGCGGCGGGCGTGATCGGCGGCGGCGCTGCTATTCTCGGCCACCTCTTTCCGGTCTGGCTCCGTTTCCATGGCGGCAAAGGCGTCTCAACAACCCTGGGCGCTCTATTGATGCTTTCCCCAATGGTCGGCGTTCTCGCCTGCACGATCTGGCTGCTGATTGCTTTTCTTTTCCGTTATTCCTCACTGGCAGCGCTTGTCGCCATTGGCACCGCGCCGGTTTCTCTCTTTATTTTCGAAGATCTGCAATTGACTGTCTTTGCAATTGTGGCCGCCGCTCTCGTCTTTCTGCGCCATCACGAAAACATCCACCGGCTGACCCGTGGCATCGAACCAAAAATCGGTGCCGCTCCGCCTTCGGACTCTTAAAAATGCCGGCGTCTCTGAAAGCTCTCTCCGACGCCGAACGTCTCGACTGGCTGCGGCTTATTCGCAGCGAAAACATTGGGCCAATCACCTTTTTCAAATTGCTTGAGGCCTATGGCACGGCCACAGCAGCCCTGGACGCGGTGCCAAAGCTTGCCCTCCGTGGCGGGCGGCGCAAGCCGATCGCCATTTGCCCGAAAACGGTGGCACAACGCGAAATGGACGCCCATGAAAAACAGGGCATGCGTCTCATTGCCTTTGGTGAACCGGACTACCCGTCCAATCTTGCGCAGATTTACGACCCTCCGCCGGTCTTAAGCCTTCGCGGGCATCCCCATCTTTTCGAAAAACCCGCCGTGGCAATCGTCGGGGCGCGGAACGCATCGGCAAACGGACGGCGATTTGCAGAAAAAATCGCGACGGAACTTGGACGAAGGGGCTTCCTGATCGTTTCGGGCCTTGCACGCGGCATCGATACTGCCGCCCATACAGGCAGCCTTGCCATGGGAACCGCTGCCGTACAGGCAGGCGGCGTTGACATTATTTATCCTCAAGAAAACACGCCGCTTTACGGGCGCATCGCCGAAGAAGGCATCCTACTTTCTGAGCAGCCCCTCGGCACAACCCCCCAGGCCCGGCATTTTCCAAGGCGAAATCGGCTGGTTTCCGGCCTTTCCCTTGGGGTTCTCGTCATTGAAGCGGCACTCAAATCCGGCTCCCTGATCACGGCGCGGATGGCCCTTGAACAGGGTCGCGAAGTTTTTGCGGTGCCGGGGTCGCCGCTCGACCCGCGCGCTCATGGCGTCAATCACCTCATCCGCGAAGGCGCCGTGCTCACGGAAAACGCCGAAGATGTGGTCGCGGCCCTTGAAGGTCGCCTTCGCAGGCCCTTGGAAGAACGGAAAACCCCGCCTCTCCTGGCCCCCACCGCAGCGCCACCAGACGAGCTTGAAATTGCCAAATCCCGGGAAGAAGTGTTGGAAATCCTTGGGCCTTCACCAGTAATGGTTGACGAAATCCTTCGGCAATGCCAAATCTCTCTCCCAATTCTATCGACGGTTCTTCTCGAACTAGAGCTTGCAGGCCGCCTCGAACGTCATCCAGGAAATCAGGTGTCGTTGCTGTCTCTATAGCGGGAAGCTTGGGTTTTTTAGTTTTTTGGTTGATGCTTCATGAGCCTTGTTATCGTTGAATCGCCGGCCAAGGCGAAGACCATTAATAAATACCTCGGCGCGGACTATCAGGTCATCGCCAGCTATGGCCATGTGCGCGATCTAATCAACAAGGCCGGTTCGGTCCTCCCCGAAGAAGACTTCGCCATGCGCTGGGCCGTCGATGACAAATCCGAAAAGCGCATCCAGGACATCGTCAAGGCCGCCAAGAAAGTGGATCACCTTTATCTTGCAACGGACCCGGACCGCGAAGGCGAGGCCATCGCGTGGCACATCCTGGAAGTTCTCAAAGAACGCAACGCCCTTGAAAAGACCACGGTACATCGCGTCGCCTTTCACGAAATTACGAAATCAGCCGTGCTGGAAGCGATGCAGCACCCGCGCGAGCTGGACCATAAACTCGTCGATTCCTACCTGGCTCGGCGCGCGCTCGATTATCTGGTCGGCTTTACCCTATCCCCGGTGCTTTGGCGAAAGTTGCCCGGCAGCCGTTCGGCAGGCCGTGTGCAATCCGTAGCGCTGCGTTTAATCTGCGAACGGGAAGCGGAAATCGAAATCTTCAAGCCCCAAGAATACTGGACGATCGAAGCCACGTTCGAAACGACGGCGGGTGAAAAGCTACCAGCGAAACTGACGCAGCTAAGCGGCGACAAGCTCGAAAAATTTAGCCTCCAGACCGAAGCCGAGGCAAAGGCAGCTCTGGAACGTCTGCAACCGCGTGACTTCGCTGTCCAGGACATCGGGCGCAAGCGGGTCCACCGACATCCCCCGCCCCCCTTCACGACCTCGACGCTGCAACAGGAAGCTTCGCGCAAGCTCGGCTTCACCACCCGGCATACAATGAGCGTCGCGCAGCGCCTTTACGAAGGCGTAAACATCGACGGCGAAACGGTCGGTCTAATCACCTATATGCGAACCGACAGCGTCCAGATCGGCAAAGAGGCCATCGCCGCCAGCCGGGAAGCCATCGCCAGCGACTATGGCCAAAACTACCTGCCAAGTGCCCCACGCGTTCACAAAAGCAAGGCAAAGAATGCGCAGGAAGCCCATGAAGCGATCCGGCCGACGACCTTCCAGCAACGCCCTGAAAACATTTCAAAGTTCCTTGATTCGGATCAGGCAAAACTCTACGGGCTTATCTGGAAGCGCACGATGGCCAGCCAAATGGAAAGCGCATTGTTTGACCAGGTGGCCATCGACATGGCGACCCCCGATGCAAAAGATGTCTTTCGCGCCACCGGCTCCGTCATCGCCTTCGATGGCTTCTTGAAACTTTACCAGGAAGGCCGCGACGAACCGGGCGAAGAAGAAAACAGCGTCCGGCTTCCAAAGGTCGAGTTGAAAGACCCGCTGCCGAAAAAGACGATCCTGCCGGAACAGCATTTTACCCAACCACCGCCGCGCTATTCCGAGGCCAGCCTCGTCAAACGCCTTGAAGAACTGGGCATTGGCCGCCCCTCAACCTATGCGTCGATTATTTCGGTGCTTCAGGATCGCGATTACGTCCTCCTCGAAAAGAAGCGGTTTGTTCCCGAAGATCGCGGAAGATTGGTGACCACCTTTCTCGAAAATTTTTTCGAACGTTACATTCAATACCACTTCACAGCCGACCTCGAAGATCAGCTCGACAACGTTTCCAGCGGCCAGACGAATTGGAAACACCTCCTGCACGATTTCTGGACAAGCTTTGAACAAGCCATCGCCGAAACAAAGGACCTGACGATCACCAACGTCCTTGATGCACTCGACGAAGCGCTTGGCCCGCATTTTTTCCCAGAAACCGATCCCGATACAAACCCGCGCCGCTGCCCGTCCTGCAGCGATGGACGGCTTGGCTTAAAGCTTGGCAAATTCGGCGCCTTCGTCGGCTGTTCGGGCTACCCGGAATGCGCCTATACGCGCCAGCTTGCCGATGTCGTCCAAGGCAAGGACGCTGTTGTGTTGGATGGCCCCCTTGAATTGGGCGAAGACCCGAAATCCGGCGACAAGGTCACCCTTCGCAAGGGGCCTTACGGGCTTTACCTGCAATTGGGAGAAGCCAAGGAAAAGGGCGACAAACCAAAACGGGTTTCCCTGCCACCGGACCGCGCACCCGCCGACCTTGATCTTGAATTCGCACTGAAACTCCTTTATCTGCCCCGGGACATCGGCAAGCACCCGGAAACCGGCGAACCGATCCTGGCCGGGCTGGGTCGCTATGGCCCCTATCTCCAGCATGAAAAGAAATACCGCTCCCTGCCAAGCGTCGAAGACGTGCTGACAATCGGTCTGAACCGGGCCGTCGATTTGCTGGCAACGGCGCCTGCCCGACAGCAGGCGGCAGCGGCCCTGCGCACCCTTGGCGACCACCCGGAAGACGCCAAACCGGTCACCGTCCACAAGGGACGTTACGGCCCTTATGTGAAGCATGGCAAAGTCAATGCCACCATTCCAAAGGACTACACCCTCGAAACGATAACCCTGGAAGAAGCCTTGCCACTGCTGGCGGCGCGTGCGGAACGCATGAAGAAAAAAGGCCCGGCAAAGAAAAAGGCTGCAAAGAAAAAGACGGCAAAAAAGAAGGCGGCGAAGAGAAAAACTGCAAAGAAGGCGGCGAAGAAAAAAACGCCAAGCGACATCCCGGCCTCTTCCGCCTGAATAGGGGGGACGCGAAATGTCCGCCAAAACCAGCCCCCCCACTCGCTTCCCAGACAAAGAAGACATTCTGGAATTTATCCGGGAAAGCTCCTCGCCGGTCGGTAAGCGTGAAATTGGTCGCGCCTTTCACCTTTCCGGAAACGCCGGCATCAAATTAAAGGCCGTCCTCAAAGAGATGATGGCGGACGGGCAGATCACGCGCGGTGCCAATCGGCACTTCATCGTGCCGGATGGGCTTCCCGCCGTCGCCGTTCTCGAAATTACCGGCACGGATTCCGATGGCGAGGTGCTGGCACGCCCCCTCTCCTGGAAAGAAGATGAAGCCCCGCCGCCGATCTATGTGGCGATGGAACGGCGGGGGCGTGCAGCCCTTTGGCCCGGCGAACGCATCCTCGCGCGCGCCCGGAAGACGAAGGACGGCACCTATACCGCCCATATCATTCGCCGCATCGGTGCCGCCCCCGACCAAATCCTTGGCGTTCTGGAAAAGGAAACTCGTGGCACCCGCGCAGGCTACCGCCTGAACCCAACGGATCGCCGCCACAAACATGCCTATGCAATCCACCCGCGCGACATGAACGACGCCGGCGATGGCGACCTTGTCCTCGCCGAAGTGATCCACAGCGGTCGCCGGGTCCGCGATGCCCGCGTTGTCGAAGCCTTTGGCCCCTTGCGAGCCCCCAAGGCCATCAGCCGGATTGCCATTCAAAGCCACGACATCCCGACAGAATTTCCAACGGAGGCAATCGCCCTGGCCGAACGCGCCGGCCCGGCCAACGCAACAAACC
>CAYTAE010000036.1:8916-11248 GCA_964435655.1 uncultured Rhodospirillaceae bacterium | reverse complement strand
TTGATCCAGTCCAGCGTTTGCGCCAGATGCGAATGGGTCGGATGGGATCGGTCTCGCAGGCAATCGACGATCCACAGCCGCACGCCACGCAAACTCTCAAACGCGGCCTCTGAAAGGTTCACGACATCCGTTGAATAAGCAATCGGACCGAAGCGAAACCCAAGGCTTGTCCGACCAAAACCGTGGTCTTGCTCAAATGGTAAAATATCAATATTTCCAACACGAAACGGCCCATTGATGAGATTTGGTGTCAGGCATGGCTTGAAAAAGCCGTGTGCCTCTGGAATTTTTTCCAGAACATAGCCAAACCTGGCCTCAATCGCGGCCAGAGTGTCGCGATCCGCATAAATCGGAAGCCAAGCCTGCATCCTGCGGTTTACGGGGCGCAGATCATCAATGCCATGGACGTGATCGGCGTGCGCATGAGTAAAAAGCACGCCATCCAGCCGTTCGGTCCCCGCTGCCAGCAATTGGGCGCGAAGATCTGGCGACGTGTCGACAAGCAAGACTGTTTCCCGGTCTTCAACCAGAATTGACGCCCGCAGACGGTTGTTTTTTGGGTTTTTCGGGTCGCAAACGCCCCAATCATTGCCAATCAGCGGCACGCCGCCAGAACCACCACAGCCTAAAATACGGACCCGCATTCAGGCCTCGTCCGGGCGTTCTGCCTTCGTGAAAAGGCGGAAAAAATTTGCCGTTGTCTGGTCCGCAAGGGCCATTTTCTCCAGTCCGAAAAGGTCGGCCGCCGTTTTTGCCGTTTCGGCCACATAGGCTGGCTCGTTCCGTTTGCCCCGGTAAGGCATGGGGGCCAGATAGGGCGCGTCCGTTTCGACAAGCAGCTTGTCGAGCGGGATTTTTTTGGCTGTTTCGCGAAGGGCGTCTGACTTTTTGAAGGTCACGATGCCCGAAAGCGAGATGTAAAAACCAAGGCGAATGGCGCCTTCTGCCAATGCATCTCCACCGGTAAAGCAATGAATGAGGCCGGAAAAGGGCCCCTTCCCCATCTCTTCTTCCAAAATGGCGACCGTATCGGCCTCGGCATTGCGGCTATGGACGATAAGGGGCAGCCCCGTTGTTCGTGCCGCCCCGATATGGGCCCGAAAGGCGCTTTTCTGGCTTTCACGCGGGCTGTGCTCGTAAAAGTAATCGAGCCCGGTTTCGCCAATGCCGACGACTTTTTCATGTTGCGCCAAGGCGACAAGCCGTTCCGTGCTTGCGTCAATGCCTTCCTTTTCCGCCTCGTGGGGATGGACGCCGACCGTGCACCAGACGTTCCCATGGGCCTCGGCGACGCAAAGCACGTCCGGAAAATCCGACAGTTTTGTAGAGATGGTCAGCATATAGCCAATGCCCGCATCCTCGGCACGCGCCATGACGTCGCTCAAATCATCGCGGTAGTCCGGGAAGCTTAAATGGCAGTGGCTATCAACCAGCATCCGCGCCCTCCTCCACAAAGCGTGGAAAGATGCCTTCAGGCTTGGCAATCGGCGTGCCCGGTTTCAGGGCATGATCGGAGGTAAGCTGCGCAAATTGGCGCAAATCCTGTGGAACGGCAAGCTGGTCCAGAATTTTCGCACCCGCGTCCGGCATGATCGGCTGAACAAGAATGCCAAGATGCCGGATCGCTTCCCCAAGCACGTAGAGAACCGTACGCATACGCGCCGGGTCTTTCTTCTTCAGTTCCCAGGGAGCCTGCGCATCAACGTAGCGATTGGCAAGGCCGACACATTCCCAAAGGGCAATCAAGGCCTTGTGAAAGGCCTGCGCCAGGATTTCCTCGCGAAAAACGGCAAGAACAGCGTCGGTTTCGACAAGCAGAGCGGTGTCGGCCTCTGTGAAGTCGCCGGGCTCTGGAATGGCCGCCTCGCAGTTTTTGTGGATCATCGACAAAACCCGCTGGACAAGGTTGCCAAAATCATTTGCCAAATCGCCATTCGTCCGATGCACGACGGCCTGGTGGGAAAAGTCGCCATCTTTTCCAAAAGGTACCTCACGCAACAAAAAGAAGCGCAGCGGGTCAAGTCCATATTTTTCAATCAGTTCGAAGGGATCGATGCTGTTCCCAAGGGATTTTGATATTTTCTGGCCTTCATTCGTCCACCAGCCATGGGCAAAAACACGCTTTGGTGGCGCAAGGCCGGCAGCCATCAGGAAGGCAGGCCAATAGACCGCGTGAAAACGCAGAATGTCTTTACCCACAATGTGAATATCTGCTGGCCAAAATGTTGAAAACTCTTCACATTCTGTATCCGGGTAGCCGACACCGGTCATGTAGTTTGTCAGCGCGTCGAGCCACACATACATCACATGATCGTCATGCCCAGGCACCGGA
>CAYTAE010000036.1:0-8906 GCA_964435655.1 uncultured Rhodospirillaceae bacterium | reverse complement strand
ATTCCCCATTTAAAGCTTGTCCGCGAAATGGAAAGATCGCGAAGCCCCGATTCGACGAAACGAATCACCTCATTTCGGCGGCTTTCCGGGGCAATGAAATTCGGATTGGCTTTGTAAAATTCAAGCAGCGGCGCCTGCCAATCCGAAAGGCGGAAGAAAAAGCTCGGCTCCTCGACCCACTCGACCTCGGCACCCGTCGGCGCCTTGCCGTCAACCAGTTCTTTTTCCCTGTAAAAGGCTTCGTCACGGACGGAATACCAGCCGGAATAGCTGTCCAGATAGATGTGTCCCTTTTCCTCAAGTACCTTCCAAAGCGCCTGAACGGCCTCAAAATGGCGCGGCTGCGTCGTGCGAACAAAGTCGTCATTGCTGAAATTCATCGCCCGCGCGAGCTCACGGAAATTCTCCGAGACCTTGTCAACAAAGGGCTGCGTGGCAATCCCCGCCGTAGCGGCGGATTTTTCAACTTTCTGCCCGTGCTCGTCAGTGCCGGTCAGAAAGTTGACGCGTCGTCCGTCAAGACGCAGAAAACGCGCCAGCACATCGCAGGCCAACGTCGTATAGGCGTGGCCGATATGAGGGGCGTCATTGACGTAATAGATCGGTGTCGTGACGTAGAAGGAGTTGTTGGCAGACATCTTCGCTCCTGACTGCTTCGCAAACCGGCGCCAGGGCCTGGGCGCAATTGTCTTAAATCGCCGCCGCTGGCTGCCGCACGGCGCCCTCCAATGTGTGAAAGACGTTCAACAGAACCTGCTTGCGATCCAGATGGCTGTATTTTGCCTCGACCGAGAGACGGTTGATTTTTTCCCACACCTCCACCCATTCCGCAAGGTTCGCGCCACCCGAAATTTCCGGCATGGGCTGACCAAGGGCCTGCCCCTTGATCCGGTTCGCCAGCCATTGGCTTAAAAGATCGGTCACGACAAACCAGCTTTCCCCGGCTCGGGGGCCGCTCAACCGGCCGGCAAAGTCATGCAGTGCCGGAATATCAAGGTCGGGAAGCGTGTTCAAAAATCCGAGCAGTTCTTCGTAGAGGTCCAGCCCCCCTTCTGCGGCCAGTCGAAGCATGTTGCCAACGCTGCCCTCAGCCAAAGCTATCAAGGCGTTGCGCATGTCCGGCGCCAAATCCGGCTGCTGGCTTTGCAAAAGCCGGCCCATGGTTTCTTCGTTCAAAGGGCGCAAGGCCAGATGTCGGCACCGGGAACGGATGGTTGGCAGAACACGGCCCGGATTGTGACTGACAAGCAGCAAAAGGGCCTTCGAAGGCGGTTCTTCCAGCAGCTTTAGAATGGCATTGCCGGCGGCCCGGTTCATTTCGTCGGCGCTATCGATAACAACGACTCGCCAGCTGCCTTCCGCCGCCGTCATGGAAAGAAAGGGGCCGATGCGGCGGCTTTCCTTGACGGAAATTTCCCGCAGCTTGCGCTTGCTTCCCTCTTCATTGTCGCTGTCGATCACAAGCAAATCCCCATGGCTGCCTACAGCGGCCCGCTGAAAAACAGGGTTTTCAGGCGCAAGATAAAGGGGGGAAGCCATCGGGCTTTCCTCGCCCCCGGCCAGCACGAAACGCGCAAAGCGGTAGGCAAGGGTCGCCTTTCCCACCCCGCGCGGGCCGGTCAACAGCCAGGCGTGGGGCAAACGCCCAGATCGCCACGCCTCAAAGAGGCGGCGTTCAGCCTCTTCATGGCCCAGAAGATCAGGGTTTGCCCGTGGCAAAGGCGGCGATAGAATTTCGGCGACGCTCATGGAAAACGAACTCCCAGCCTCTTGGAAACAAGAGCCTGGACCTCGCCTTGAATGGCTTCAATAGTCATCGTTCCATCGACCACGGCGATGCGTTCCGGGGCCGCCTCAGCAATCGCAAGGAAGCCTTCGCGAAGCCGCGCATGGAACGCCAGGTCCATTTCCTCGTAACGGTTGTTGCCCACGGTGCGCATGGCTGTCCGTTTCAGGCCAATTTCCGCTGGAAGGTCAAGCAGGATGGTAAGATCCGGCACAAAATCGCCAGCCACTTTTTGATAAAGCGACTGTATCCACGCCCGGTCAAGGTCCTTGCCATAGCCTTGATAGGCAAGAGTCGAGTCGGCAAAACGGTCGGCAAGCACCCATTTTCCGGCTTCAAGCGCAGGCCAAATCGTCATCACAAGATGGTCGCGACGGGCTGCGTTGAACAGCAGGCATTCCGAAAGCGGGTCCCAGTTAAAGGGGGCTGAAAAAAGCAGTTCACGAATGCGCTCGGCTGCAGGCGAACCACCCGGCTCGCGGGTCGCAAGCGTCGTTTGACCCGCTTTTTCCAAGGCGTCGGCAAGCAACTTTATCTGGGTCGTCTTACCGGCCCCTTCCCCACCTTCGAAGGTAATAAATCGCGCGGCAACCACCCTCCATCACTCCAAAAAGCTTTGTGGCGTGCATTGCATCAATGGGATGCGCCCCATAGAAGGTACCGCATCGCCGCCCCCATCTTGCCAAAGAAACCAAGCTGTTCGACATTTTTTCCAGCGACCAGCGGCACTTCGCGCATGTCTTCTCCAGGAAGCTGGATTTTCAGCATGGCGACTTGCGTTCCCTTCATCACCGGCGCCGGGACAGGATCGCTATAAGCCACAGAAATTTTCATGTCCTTGCGGGATTTTCTGGGCAACGTGAGGACAATGTCTTTCTCGATAACAAGCGGCACAGTGTTTTCTAAGCCAAGCCAAACATGCGCCTTGTCCACCTCTTCCCCTGCCTTGAAAAGTTCGTAATTGTTGAACTCGCGGAAGCCCCATTCAAGGATACGCCGGGACTCACCTGCGCGCGCGCGTTTGCTTGGCAGGCCATTGACGACAAGAACAAGGCGTCGTCCGTTTCGCATGACGGAGGAAGCCAGCCCATAGCCAATCGCCTCCGTATGGCCGGTCTTCAGGCCATCTGCCCCTTCCGTTCCGTAGAGGAGCGGATTGCGATTGCCTTGGCGAATGCCACCATAGGTAAATTCTTTTTCGGAATAGATGCCGTAATATTCTGGAAAATCCTTGATTGTCCAAAGGGCCACGGTGGCGATGTCACGGACGGACATATGCTGGCCTTCAGCGGGCCAACCGGTCGCGTTTTTAAAGACGCTGTTCGCAAGTCCCATCTTTTGCCCTTCAGCGTTCATTTCCAACGCAAAGGCGCTTTCGCTGCCGGCCAGACCTTCTGCAACGACGATGGACGCATCGTTACCCGACTGAACGATAATTCCCCTAATCAAATCCTTGATTGCAACGTCCTTGCCAACTTCGACAAACATCTTGGAACCACCTTTCCTCCAGGCGGCTTCACTGACAGACAGCGTATCGTCAAGGGAGAGACGACCATCCTTTAATCGCTGAAAAACAAGATAGACCGTCATCATCTTGCTCATGGAAGATGGTGGATGGGGTTCGTCCGCATTTTTTTCGAACAGAACCGCGCCGGTCATCGCATCGATTAAAATTGCGGCTTTTGCATCGGATTCCAAGGCCATTGCCCTTGGAATGGCGACGCCGCCAAACAGAAGAAGGACAAGGACCACGACACCGAAGGAACGGAAACGCACGATCAAGGCGCTCATATGCTTTTCATTTCATTTCAAATTGAAGGAGACAAAGGCTTTTAATCCACGATAAGACGTGCTTCTGGATAACCTGCTTTCATAACGGCGTCGAGTTTAGCATCCGCCTCCTCAACACTTGCAATAGGCCCCAAGCGAACGCGATAAAGTTCACGCTCTCCCGAAGCGACCGGCGTTACATTTGTTTGACCGATTTGCTGAAGGCGTGTGCTCACGCTCGTTGCATTTTCATATTGGGAAAAGGCCCCGGCCTGAATAAACATCTGTGTCGGTGCCACCGCTTCCGTCGTCACAACGGGGTCCGGTGGCGGCGCAGCGATGGGCGCAGAATCGGTTTGCGCAGAGGCAACGACCACCGGCTCCGAAGGCGCCGGCATCGGCGTGCCACCCTTCATGGCAGCGGCAAGCTGGCGGCTTTCCCCGGCCAGAATTTCAACCCGCACCTTCGCCGTTCCCTTCTCACGAAAACCGAGAAGTTCCGCGCCGCGCCGCGACATGTCGAGAATACGAGCACGCGCGAAGGGCCCGCGATCGTTCACCCGTACTTTTAGAGATCGGCCGTTCTCAAGGTTTGTAACCCGCACCATGCTTGGAAGCGGCAGGGTGCGATGGGCTGCCGTCACCAGATGCATGTCAAAGATTTCGCCGTTTGCCGTGCTGCGATTGTGGAAAGCGGTTCCATACCATGAAGCAATTCCGGTTTCGACATAACGGTCATCTTCAGCTGGGTAGTACCAGATGCCATCAATCTGATAAGGCGAGCCGATCTTGTAAATCGGTTGGGGGGTATCTCCGCCAAGGTGTTTTGCGGTGTGGAGGGCCAGTTGCGTCTCCGCACAGGCGCCAAGCAAGACCATCATTCCGACGGCAAGCGCAAAGGCAATTGCGAAGGAAGAGGAAAATCGGCGCCACTGCATTTGGTGTCTCACCCCGTTTTCCAGAGATTATGTGGTATTCTACTGGCTGGCTATTCGGTCAGCAAGGGTGCCGACCGCCACCGCAAAATAGGTGGAGCGATTCCAGGTAAGAATCGTCCGGTAATTGCCATAGACCAGATAGGCTGGCCCTTTGTCGCCTTCCCCAAGAACGATTGAGCCAGAAATTTCCGCCCTTGGAAGGTTTGACCCATCCGCCCGGCGAACGCCCAGCCGTTGCCATTCCGAAATGGGCTTTTTGACTTTCAGGCCGATATAACCTGGATCAAACCCTTCCGGCAAACGCACATGACGGCCCCAGGTTTCTTTCCCATTCCAGCCCGATTTTGAAAGATAGTTCGCAGCCGAAGCAAACACGTCGGCGCGTGACGTCCAGATGTTCCGCCGACCATCCGCATCGTAATCAACGGCAAAGTTCAGAAAGCTCGTCGGCATGAATTGGCATTGGCCCATCGCCCCAGCCCAGGAACCTGTCATCGCATCCGGCGCAATATGCCCTTCGTTCAAAATCTGAAGCGCGGCGAGAAGCTCTTTGCGAAAATAAGCACTTCGCCGGCCATCAAAGGCCAGCGTAATCAGGGCCTGCACGACGGAAAAACCGCCCGTAAGCCGGCCAAAATCCGTCTCAATGCCCCACAGTGCCACCAGAAACTGCGGCTGAACCCCGTAACGTTTGGAGACGGCCTGCAAAAGGTCGTGATTTTCCCTTAGCTTCTTCCGGCCTTTTTCAACCCGGGAAGACGGAACGACCCGTGTCAGATAGTCCTGAAAGGTGAGCGTGAATTCCGGCTGGCTGCGGTCAAGTTCAATCACGCGTCCAAGCGGGGTAACGCGGTCAAGGGCCGCGTCCAGGGTTTCGGACCGAATTCCCTTACCTGCCGCCTCTGCTCGAAGGGCAACAAGCCAGGCATCAAAATCCTCAGAAAGCGCCGGTTTTGGTGCAAAGCCGCTCACAAAAAATAGAAAAACTGCGGTAAAGATTCCGAAACGAATGTTACCGAACATCATGATGTCACACGCTTAAATGAATCCGCTGGCCGGACGTTTGTGCCACAGGAACACAGGTTACCGCAAATTCTGGCACGCTTTGCGGTGGCACATGCCCAAAATCAGGATAGATTTGAGAGCTGACCGGAGAAAAAGATGAAACGTCGCCTCCCCTTACAAGCTCTTTTTGCCCTTCTGGCAATGACTTTGCCGATGGTGTCGGCCTATGGCGAGGAAGGCACACATTTCTTTAAATTGGGGACGATCTACCTCCCAAGAACACTAACGCCAGATAAAATGGCCACCCTTCGCCGTGAAGCCGCCGAACAGGGCGATCCTGACGCTCAGTTTCGATGGGCCGAGCGCCTTTATGGACGCATAAAACAACAACGCGTCATGCCAGCAGCAAAAGGCAGCGAGACATTTTTTGAAGAAGCCCTGTTCTGGTATGTCCAAGCCGCCGACCAGGGACATGCTGCGGCACAACGTCGCATGGCCGATTTCCACGCGACAGGCGAAGGCGTTGCACATGACCCAAAAAAATCGGCCTATCTTTATCGTCTCTCTGCAGATCAGGGCGACGCGCGCGCGGAATTGCAGATGGGCACGATAAACGAGGAAGGTCTTGGCCTGCCGGCAAACATTGAAAAAGCCATCTATTGGTACGAACGCGCAGCCCGGCGGGTTGCCATTGCCGACGTGGCCAATGTGGCGCGCTATCGTCTGGGGAAAATTCTTGCGACCGCGCGCCAGCAAGAAAACGCACTCATTGACGCCTATATGTGGTTCGATCTTGCCGCCAAAAAAGGCCACAAGGAGGCCGATATGGAGCGACTGAAAATCGAAAAACGCCTGTCCCTTTCAGAGATTGTCAAGGCAAAGAAGCAGGCCCGTCAGTGGATCAAATCTCTGAAAAAAGAATTGAGACAGACTGATTTTAAATAATAAATCTTGAGTGGGCGCAGCGTGACCCACCCGCAAATTCCTAAGAGACATGCTCTGAAATTTATAGGCTAGGAAAACTCATGATCACCGCAAAAGACATGAAATTTCATCCCTCCCCCAACAAGGATCCTTTCTGGGCGGAAACGAATTACTTCCCCTTTCATATTGAAGAGGAAGGTATTCAGATGGCCGCTTATATCCTGACGCGGCACAGTCTGGGGGTCGCACTTGTCGACATCACCGCTTACCAGGGCTTCAACAGCGGCCCGGACAATCTACTTTATTACGACAAGCACGCGCATCTTCCGATTCAGGCAAAGCTGGAAGATTACAAGCTCGCGAATGGCTTTTCCGTCAAAGCCATCAACGCGCCAATGGAATATGAGGTGGATTATGTCGGCCACGACGACACGGAATTTCATCTTCACTACAAGGGCCTGGCCGAACCTTACGACATTCACGATGCAGAGCGGGACCCAATTACCGCAAAACAAAAGGCAGAAAGCAAAAACAGCTGGGGGCACAGTGCCTATACCGGTCATTTTGACCAGACAATGCACGTGACGGGAGACGCGAAGCTTCTGGGCAAGCCCTACAAGATCGATTGTGTGACAACGATGGATCATAGTTGGGGCCCACGCGCGGAGATGAGCCTCCCCAACATGTCCTGGTTCCATGGCCATTGGGGTAAGGACCTGGTCATCCACTGCATTTGCGATTTTGACCCCGCGAACACGGACAAGCTCGGCCCCCTACTCCACGGCTATGTCATTGAAGACGGCAAGCTCTATGGCCTCGCCGAAGGAAGCGGTGCCGCGAAAAGAGACGGTTTTTTACCGCTGGAAATTGACATGACGGTAACGGACACGCGCGGCAAGACGTTCCACTTCGTCGGTAAATCCGTCTCGACCTATCCGTGGCTGGCTTGGCCGGGCAACAACAACTACAGCGCCCTTCTCAAATGGGACTATGAAGGCCGCACCGGCTGGGGTGAGGCCCAGGACTGCCTCAACATGCGCTACGTCGTTCAGGCAAACAAAAAGATGGCCGAACAGGCCGCGTAGATTCCCTTGGCAGGGTTTCGCTTCCTATGTAAAATAGAGGGGAAATATGAAGTCCTTTCTAGAAGTACATTTTGCTTGGACTTGAGCATCCGCGAGCGGTGACCTGAAGTCTTTATGGGCTTTTGCCGCCATTTCAATGCGTGTCTCACCCTTAGAGAAAGAAATCCATGATTACCGCAGAAGATATGAAATTTCACAAACCCACCAGCGACGATCCTGAGTGGGCAGAAACAAATTACTTCCCCTTCCATATCGAAGAGGCCGGCATTCAGATGGCCGCCTATGTCTTGACGCGCCCCAATCTGGGTGTCGTGCTTGCCGATGTCTTTGCGTATCAGGGTTCAAACCCAAGCCCGACAACTTCACTTTATTATGACAAGCATGTCCATCTGCCGATCCAGGACAAGCTGGAAGATTACACCCTTGGGCTTGCCGGCGGTTTTTCTGTCAAATCCGTCAACGCGCCGATGGATTATCAAGTGGACTATGTCGGCTACGACGACACGGAATACCACATTTATTACAAAGGCCTTAGCGAGCCTTACGACATTCATGACCCCAAGCAGGACCCGATTACCGCTGAAAACATGCAGAAGGAATCGAGCAACAGCTGGGGCAAAGGTGCCTATGCCGGGCATTTTGATCAATCGGCCCATGTCACAGGCGAAGCCAAAATCCACGGCAAATCTTACAAAGTCGATTGCATCACGACGATGGACCACAGCTGGGGCCCGCGCAGTGAGATGGCCATTCCAAACATGTCCTGGTTCCATGCCCATTTTGGCGAGGACCTGGCCATTCACTGCATCGCTTACATTGATCCGATCAACACGGACAAAGTTGGCCCCGTCCTTCATGGCTATGTCGTCGAAGACGGCAAGCTTTATGGGATTGCCAAGGGCAACGGACGGACAACGCGTGACCATTTGCTGCCAACAGGCATTGAGATGTCGGTAACCGATTCACGTGGCAAAACGTTCAACTTCGCCGGCAAGTCCGTTTCCACCTATGCGTGGTTTGCGTGGCCGGGCATCAATGTCCAGAGCGCACTTCTGAAGTGGGATTGCGACGGCCGCACCGGCTGGGGCGAAACCCAGGACTGCCTCAGCATGCGCTACGTCTGCGAAGCAAACCAAAAGATGATCAAAGCCGCGTAACGCCGACGCGCTACGCAAGCTTGCCCAAACAACCGGAGGGAAATCCGCTTCCCTCCGGTTTCTTTTGCGCTAATTCGCAAAAACGGGAAGATTGTCGATAAACTAGCATCTGGATGGGTGGCCGAGTGGTTGAAGGCACCGGTCTTGAAAACCGGCAGGCCCGCAAGGGTCTCGTGGGTTCGAATCCCACCCCATCCGCCAATTGCCTGTCTGTGCCTGTTTGCCTATGTCCAGACACCCG
>CAYTAE010000035.1:0-11287 GCA_964435655.1 uncultured Rhodospirillaceae bacterium | reverse complement strand
ATCATAATCCGCGTGTCGGGGGTTCAAATCCCTCCTCCGCTACCAACCCCGTTTTTTCTGAAAAATTTATTCTAGCAGCCGCCACGAATGGAGCAGGCGCCAAGGGCAAGCTGAACGCCCAGCGCCGCCACGGCCGCACCCAACTCGACTGGGTCCGATTGATGACTGGGGTCGAGAAGCTTTCGGACCGCCACCTCGTCCTTTCCCAGTTTTTCCGCCAGATCGGCCGTCGTTCGGCCCGTTTCCAGAAGAATTTTGTGCAGCAAGGCTTTGGACCCGATGACCTTTCCCGGCGTTGCCTTGCAGTTCAAAATGCGTGAGGGCACGGGGATGGGCTCGGCCCTGGTGATGCGTCCGGCCAACGCCGCTTCCAGGCAGGCAGTGGCGGCGTCAAAGGCGTCGCTGAAACTGGTGGCTGTGGCACGTGCTTCTGGCAAATCGGGGATTGTGACAACAAACTGGCCGTCAATCTGTTCAATCGTGATGCCGTAGGAAAGCTGCGTCCATTCCATGACTTCTGCATCCTTGGGAGTGATGGGGGATCAATTTCCCAAAATTTGATTGTGGATTCTATAATATTTTAGGACGATAGGATCTCCGGTCGATGAAAAACGCCGATTTCCTCCTAATCACAATGGCAGAAGGGTTTTTCCATGACGCGACAGCAGAACGTTCTCCGCGCTTTGATTGGCCTTCTGGTTTTTGCCGTCGTTGGCCTGGCGGCCCTTATCTGGTTCGATGGGCGCGGGGTTGAGGGGCTGATCGCAAAGGCAAAAGGGGGAGACGCAGAGGCGCAATATGCGCTGGCCGTTGCCTTTGATACGGGTGATGGCGTGCCCGAGGACGACACCCAGGCCGTTGAATGGTATCGCCATGCGGCCAAGCAGGGGCATGTGCATGCCCAGCATAACCTTGGCGTTTCTTACGCACATGGCGAAGGGGTTGTCCGCGATTTGACCGAAGCGGTGAAGTGGTATCGCCTTGCCGCTGCCCAGGGCAATCCGGTCTCTCAATACAATCTTGGCCTTCTTTATGCGATCGGCCAGGGGCCGATCCGTCGCGAAGACGGTGAAGCGCTACAATGGTTTCGCCTGGCCGCCGAACAGGGCCATGCAAAGGCGCAAAGCAATCTGGGTGCCATGTACGCCCTGGGGCTGGGTGGGGAAAAGAACCTCGTTTTTGCCTATAAATGGTTTACGTTGGCCGCCGACTCCTATCCGGAAGGCGAAGACCGCGAACAGGAATTAAAAAACCTGAAAAGCGCCTTTGAAGAAATGGAGCCAGCCGAGATCGAACTGGCGGAAAAGCTTGCGAAGGAATGGAAGCCGAAGCCCTGGGAGAAGTGAGCGCGGGGATGACAGACAAAAACGCCAAGAAAACCAAAAAAGCCAAGGCCGCCAAAAAAACCGGGACGCGCGACGAACGCAAGAATCAGGACCGGGTCGTGGCCGAGGCCGCCCTGGAGCTTGCGGCCGAGAAGGGGTGGCGTCATGTTTCGCTGCACGACATTGCCCTGCGAACAAATGTTTCCCTTTCCGAGCTTTACAAAAATTATCTTTCCAAAGAGTCGATATTGGATCGTTTTATACGCGCCATCGATGAAGAGGTGTTGCGTGCTCTTGACGAAGAGGACACAGAGGAAACGCCGCGCGACCGGCTTTTCGATATTCTTATGCGGCGCTTTGATGCGCTGACACCCTATAAGAAAGGCATTGCGGCGGTCCTGAAAGATGTGATTTGCGATCCGACGGCCCTTGGCCTGGGCGCGTGCCGTTATTTTCTATCGATGACGTGGATGCTGGAAGGTGCGGGCATTTCAACCGCCGGTCTTCACGGTGTGCTTCGCGTGAAAGGCTTGTCGGCCATTTACTTTGCCGTGTTGCAGGTGTGGCTTGGCGATGTGACGGAAGATCAGGGGAAAACGATGGCGGCGCTGGACCGCTGGCTGACGCGGGCGGAAAAAATCGAAACGCAGTTCCCCTGGCCGGAAAAGGCATCGTCCGATGTTTCTCCCGATGTCTCGGACAAACCCCGGGACGTGCCTGTGCCCTAGGGTTGAAGCATGCCGGCCTGGCCAAGTGCTACGGTCTGCTGTGTTTCAATTGTGCTTTGGACGAGGCCATCGGTCAGTTCATGGAACAATTGGTACCAGTTGATTTCTGCCCGTAAATGCAGAAAGACGGAACCGAGGCCGATGGTCGCGCGATCCATGAGAAGAAATTCACGTGGCGGCGTGACACCACCAAGGCGCTTTAATTCGCTGTGAACCTTTGCCGCCGTTTCCGCCCCATAGGTCATGGCATTTGTTTCTTCGATTGGGCGTACCCGGTCTTCCATAAGTGGCGCGTAGACAAAGCGGGCCCAGATGTTGAGCACCTCGATCAATTCCTTCGATAAATTCGTAAACCCCCATGTTTCATAGGCGGCAACGGCAAGGGCTTCGTCGCCATCGCGAAGCGCATGGTAAAGATCGATGACGCTTTGCACGAAGGCCGGGGGGAAGACTCGGATGCATCCGAAATCCAGCAAATTGATCGAAAAATCTTCGCGCACGGAATAATTTCCGAGATGCGGATCGCCGTGGATGATTCCACAGGTGTAAAAAGGCAGATACCAGGCGCGGAACATATTTTTCGCGACGCGATTGCGATGTTCAAGATCGTGTTCTTTGAAGTTAAGCAGCGACTGTCCGTGTAGCCAATCCATGGTCAGAAGGCGCGTTGTTGAAAGTTCCGGCGCTGTCTTTGGCACATGAACACCCGCCTCGTCTTTCAGCATATGGCTGTAAAGCGCCATATGGCGGGCCTCTTGGCGATAGTCGAGTTCCTCGCGAAGCCGTTCAGAAATTTCCTCATAAATTTCACCGGCATCCACGGCGTTGTCGAAACGGCGGTAAATCTGGAAAATGACTTTTAATTGTTGCAGATCCGCCTCGACGGCCGATTTCATGTCGGGGTATTGCAGCTTGCAGGCAAGTTCGCGGTTGTTTGTGTCCGTTGCGTAATGGACCTGGCCAAGAGAGGCTGCGGCGGCGGCTTCGCGTTCAAAATTTGTGAATTGCTTGCGCCAACTCGGTCCAAGCTCGCTTGTCATACGGCGTTTTACAAATGGCCAGCCCATGGAGGGCGCGTTGGCCTGAAGTTCCGTCAATTCGCGGGCGTATTCTTCGGGCAAGAGGCCGGGGATGGTGGAAAGAAGTTGGGCGACCTTCATCAGTGGACCCTTCAGGCTGCCCAGTGCGCCACGCAACTCCGACGCATGGCGGTCGGGGTCGAGGGATTTTCCGAGAAACTGTTTGGCGCCAAGGTTCGCGGCCAGGCCGCCAACCGCTACGCCCACCTTGGCATAGCGTTGAAGGCGTTTGGAAAGGCGATCCGCTTCCTGCTCACTCATGCTTCTGGTCGTCCATGGCCCTGACAACGATTCTTTGATGGTTCATGTCTTTTCTTGCGCCCGTCGCGATTTCGCCCGCACTATATAGGGAATGATGATGTTTCGCTGCAAACGATCCTGGTGAAGGCGTGATGTGGTTGCTGCCCAGCCTTGGCGCCTTGTCCTTTGCCGTCTGGCTTATCCTGGTCTTCTTTCGGGGCGATTTCTGGCGGGCGGACCAAAGGTTGCGCCGGTCCGTACGGGATCTGGAAAATTGGCCGGAGGTTGCCGTGATTATCCCGGCGCGTGACGAAGCGGCGGTCATCGCCGAAACCGTGCAATCGTTGCTGGTCCAAGATTACCCGGGAAAATTTTCCATCTTCCTTGTCGACGATAGCAGCAAGGATGATACGGCAGGTCGTGCGCGGGGTGTCGCCGATGCAGGTGCTATGGGCGAACGGCTTGTTGTTCTTAAAGGGGAACCCCTTGTTGAAGGCTGGACAGGGAAGCTGTGGGCGATGGAGCAGGGCGTGCGTTCCGCGGCCAGCCTTGCGCCGGACGCGACCTATCTTCTTTTTACGGACGCCGACATCGCCCATGAGCCGGCCAGCCTGAAAATGCTTGTGGCAAAGGCGGAAAATGAGGGGTTGAACCTTGTCTCGTTGATGGTGCGCCTTCGCGGAAACGGGTTTTGGGAACGGCTGCTGCTGCCAGCATTCGTCTTCTTTTTTCAGATGCTTTACCCCTTTCCATGGGTGAACGATCCGGCAAAAACATTAGCTGCAGCGGCAGGGGGCTGCATGCTTACCCGGCGAACGGCTCTTGAGAAAAGCGGTGGTCTTGCAGGCATTCAAGGGGCGCTGATTGATGATTGCGCGCTTGCGCGCCAGATCAAGGCCACGGGACCTATCTGGGTTGGGCTGACAGAAACGACAATAAGCATTCGTCCCTATGACGGGCTTGAGGGGCTTTGGCGCATGGTGACGCGCACGGCTTATACCGAACTTCACCATTCACCTTTCCTGCTTGCTGTGGCCCTGGTTGGCATGTTTATCACCTATCTGCTGCCGCCTTTTTTAACGCTTGGCTATGGCCTTCATGGAAGTGGCGCCGGGCTTGGCTTTGGCATGGCGGCTTGGGCGTTGATGGCGGCGAGTTACCGGCCCAGCCTGCGGCTCTATGGTGAACCGCCGTGGATAGGCATCCTGCTTCCCGTTGTCGCTCTGTTTTATTGTGCCATGACATTTGATTCCGCGCGGCGCCATTGGCGCAACGCCGGCGGCGAATGGAAGGGACGTATGCATTCCATGGACAAGGGAAAATGAGGCGGAAAAATGGGCGAGGGAGGAAGCATGCGCTTCGACATTCTGCAGATCGACCACGTTGTCTTTCGCGTTACGGATGCCGAGCGCGCCATCCGTTTTTATCGCGAGGTTCTTGGCTGTAGCCTTGAACGGACGGTCGAGGCTTTTGGACTTGTTCAGCTCCGGGCCGGGGCGGCGCTTATCGACCTTGTGACAATTGACGGCGCCATCGGCTGCAAGGGTGGTGCGGCGCCAGGCAGGACGGGCCGGAACGTGGACCATGTTGCCCTTCGGATCTCGCCCTTTGACGTCACGGCCATCTTTGAACATCTGGAGCACCACGGCGTGTCTCATGGCGACGTGGCAACGCGTTACGGGGCAGAAGGCTTTGGCCCTTCCATTTATATTGAGGATCCGGATGGTAACGTCATCGAACTGAAAGGGCCTGCGGAAGAAGCCTTAAGGGAAAATCAGCCGGACGATTGAAGCGCCTTTTCAATCTGGGCCCGTGCCGTGGGTAAAAGGTCCAGTTGCAGCGCTGCCTTTTGCGCGTCTGGCGACATTTTTTTCCAGGTCTTGCGCAAGATGCCAAGGATTTTCTCTTCCGCGTGCTTTTTTGAAAAATCGGCGAAGTCATGCTCCAGAAAAACAAGGCAGATTACGTCTTCAAGAGCCTGGGCATCGGCATCCTGTTTTAACTTTTCCTTGCGGAGAAGCGATTGTACGCAGGCAATCATTGCTGGGTCATAACCGGCGGTTTCAAGCAGGGTTTTGGCAAGCTCGGCATGAAAATGCTTGAGCGCCGTTCGCCATTTTAAATAGCCAACCCGATTCATCGGGTAGTTGCTGCGCGGAATTTCCCAGCGCCGGATGTGCTGACTGCGGGCGGCGAGGCGGAGTGCTTCCGATGCCTCCGGGCAAAAGAAACCAAGCCGTTTCGTCATGCGGGTTGCGTAAAGATGCGCTTTTGGAACGTCCTCGCCTTCGTGGCAGCAAAGGTTCGGGTCTTCGGAATTTGCCGCATCAATGGCGGCAATGGCGGCTTTGAAGCGGGTTGTTGTTTTTGTCATCAAGCTTCCCTGAGCAATGCTAGACCAATTAAAGCGGGCAAAGCACCAGGAAAAAAGCGACCCGGCACAAAGGCCGGGCCTAGGGGGGAGGCATTGATTGAAGAGGGGGCTTAATCCAATTTCAAAACGTCACAGAGTAGCCAGTCCCTAAAAGTGCTACTGCCGGCCTGTTCCGGGGTTATGTGAAGCGGGTTTGACAGCCTGTTGCTATCGTGAATAACAAGCGGCGTTCCGGTCCTGTGTGACTCCCGTAATGCCGATCGCACACTTCTGTTCGAGACGTAGTAAAGGTGCGTCGGTGGATTGGCTCGCTGCTGTATGGCTCTCTGCTGCATGGCTCGCTGCTGCAGGGCTCTCTGCTGCATGGCTCGCTGCTGCATGGCTCGCTGCTGCATGGCTCGCTGCTGCATGGCTCGCTGCTGTGCGGTTCTTCCATAGGGATAGCCGCGAACGGGCGCGTTTGCCGATGCGTAAACCATTTTCTGTGGTGCAGAAACGGATGGATTGCGCGGGTTCTGGATAGAGGCTGGCGTTGTCAGGATGATTTGTGCGCGGCTGTGGCCCTGGGCGGCAGCATTTTCTAATAATTGTCTGGCACGGGGCCGGTCCACGGCCGTGCCACGACCGTGATAGCTGAAAATGGCAGCCCAGTATTGGGCATCGGCATGACCCTGAGCGGCGGCAGCGAGGAACCATTTTGCGGCGTTTTCGTCATTTGTCGGGATGTCGGTCCCATCCTTGTAACGAATAGCCATTTGATATTGAGCTTCAGCGTTGCCGTTTTGGGCGCGTTCTTCCAGTGGGTCGCGCGTTTTATTCGTGGTGGCGAAGCCCGTCTTTACAGGCGTTTGTATTTGTTCCGACCGGGCAGGAGAGGAAGGCGAGGCGGCCTTCCTCTCCTTCGCAGGAGTTTGGGGCTTAGATGCTGCCGGACGGGAAGCATCCGGTTTTTCCTGCGGTTCTTCCGGCAGGCTTGCCAGAATATCGACTGTAGCGTCTGTCTTTTCGTCGGGCGTATCCACTTTTAGAAAGATGGACAGGATAACCATGAAGAGGATGGCGATATGTACGACGGCCGAGTAGAAAAAGGCCTTGCTCTGTACAAAACTAATTTTTGTATCGCTCATGACCCTCTCCTATGGAAACAGGTTCTAGTATCTTCCGTAATTTTAGCCGATTTTCCAACTGCCGTCTTGTTGGCGGCAGGCGGTGCCATAGGCTTCTTGGGTGTTGCCGCCGACCGTCACGGTCTGCTGAAACTCACGGCAATATTGACCGCCTTGTGTTTGATAGGTGCGAGTCGGCGTCACGGTGCCGGAATGGCCACTGTCGGGGTTCGCCCAGGCAGATGTCTGGCCGGTGGGCACTTGTTCGAAGGCGTTTTCCGACGTGCGCGCCATGTAAAGCTGGTCCGCACGGTCGAGGGATTGGCCGACCGAGCTGCCGATACCGGCGCCGACTAGCGTGCCGAGGGCGACGGCGATGAGCTTGCCGCGGCCCTTGCCAATCTGCGAGCCGGCAAGGGCGCCAAGCCCGGCGCCAAGGAACGTGCCGCCCATTTGCTTGGGGCCACTGTTTGTGCCGGTGCAGGCAGAAAGGCTGATGGTCAATGCTAAGGGGATGGCAATCAGGGCTTTTTTCATGATCTTTGCCTCGAAATTGTGAGCGAGATGCTCTGTTGTCGTTCTGGTATGAGTAAAACTATATGCAAAATTAATGTCAAGAAAAATATTAAATTTAACATTAGAAAATAGATATAAATTCATAACTAGCTGTTATAAATAAGATATATTTTTCACTGGGGTGTGTTTCTAGCGACCATTTTGAATAGCCAAAGCATATATATGTATTATTGATTGCATTATTTGGACAAAAGGCTATTGTGTGGCCTGGTGTCTGACAGGAGCGTTTGTAAAAAGAATGTTGACGAAATACAGCGGCGGACAGCGCCGTGAATATCTGACAATGCTGGATCGGGTCGGCGAGAGCTGGGTCGGCGTTTTTGCCGATGATCGGGAATTTTACTCGACGGCCTATTGGGATTTGCTGACCGGCATCTGGCGTAACGAGAAACCGGTTCGCAAGACGGACGCCCTTAAATTCATGCGCGCCATTCGCAGCGCCCATACGGCGGGCAAATATCTGGATGGGGCCATCGCCAAAGGAATCCTTGAAGAAACGGCCAATCCGAAAGATGCGCGGTCAAAGCTGGTACAGCTGACGCCTGGGATGCGGAGCCGTCTTGATGCGTTTTTTGACACGGCGGTTGGCGAAATGCAGGAATCCCATCGGCGCATTGACGAAGGAAGTTCTGCAACCTAGGCACCCTGAATTCAGGGGCTTATCTTTCGGGCAGACCTTATTTTCCCGGGCCAGTCATTTTTTCCGGCCGTACATATTGGTCGAATTCCTTTGAAGTCAACAATCCCAAAGCAAGGGCCGCCTGTTTCAGGGTCGTTCCTTCAGCATGGGCCTTTTTGGCCACCTTTGCCGCATTGTCATAGCCGATATGGGGGTTTAGCGCCGTTACTAGCATGAGGGATTCGTGAAGCAATTGCGCGATGCGTACCTCATTCGCCTCAATGCCGATGACACAATTTTTTGTAAAGCTTGCCGAGGAATCCGCCAGAAGCCGGATTGATTGCAACAAATTATAGATCATCACCGGCTTGAAGACGTTCAGTTCGAAATGTCCATTTGCGCCGGCGATGGATATGGCGGTGTGGTTGCCCATGACCTGGGCGGCGACCATCGTCAGCGCTTCGGCCTGGGTCGGGTTTACCTTTCCGGGCATGATGGAGGAACCAGGTTCGTTCGCGGGCAGGGCTAATTCGCCGATGCCGCAGCGCGGGCCAGAGCCAAGCATCCGCACGTCGTTTGCGATTTTCATTAACGAAACGGCGAGTGTGTTTAGGGCGCCAGAGGCTTCGACGATGGCGTCATGGGCGGCCAAGGCCTCGAATTTATTGGGTGCTGTGATAAAGCGAAGACCGGTAATGTTTGCAACATTGCGCGCAAAGGCCTTGGCAAATCCCCGTTTTGTATTCAGACCGGTGCCAACGGCTGTGCCGCCCTGGGCAAGTTGCAGCAAGTGCGGCAAGGTGGCTTTTACCCGCGCTATTCCATGCTCGATCTGGGTGGCGTAGCCGGAAAATTCCTGACCCAGGGTAAGCGGGGTTGCATCCTGCAGGTGGGTACGGCCGATTTTTGTCAGCTTTGCGAAACGCCGCGCTTTTTCATCCAGCGCGTGCCGTAAGTTTTCGAGAGCGGGGAGAAGCGCCGAATGAATTTCTTCAACAGCGGCAATGTGCATGACTGTCGGGAAGGTGTCGTTCGACGACTGGCCCATGTTCACATGATCGTTCGGATGGACCGGGTCTTTCGATCCCATCTTGCCGCCTAATTTT
The DNA here is from genome assembly GCA_964435655.1 of uncultured Rhodospirillaceae bacterium. GTDB lineage: Bacteria > Pseudomonadota > Alphaproteobacteria. Next base: position 2,134 of record CAYTAE010000035.1, on the reverse strand, counting down.
TCGATGGCCCGGTTGGCGATGACCTCATTTGCGTTCATGTTTGTCTGGGTGCCGGAGCCAGTTTGCCAGACGACGAGGGGAAAATGCGCGTCCAGCTTGCCGCTCTGAACCTCATCGGCGGCGGCAATCACCGCTTTTCCGATGCGCTTCTTCAACATGCCGAGGTCCATGTTTGTCTGGGCAGCCGCTTTCTTCTGGATGCCGAGGGCGCGGATAAGCGGCTTTGGCATCTTTTCGCCACCGATCCGAAAATTCTGAAGCGAGCGCTGTGTCTGGGCCCCCCAATATCTATCGGCGGCAACTTTGACCTTGCCCATTGAGTCGCTTTCGATGCGGAAAGATGGCTTTTTTGCCATGGTGGATGGCTCCTTTTTCTTGATTACGGCTTTTTACCACAGGCCCAGCGTGCCGTGGAAGAAATGCTGTTTTTTATGCGGTTTGGCGTTTTGGCGGAAAGATTAGTCAAAACGAATGGCGCCACCGCAAAGGGTGGTGAATTCCTCCCCCAAAAGCTCGTAAAGATCGGAGCCATCCCGGATGGAAAGCCAGCTGTTTTTTTCCTTGTCGTAGTAAAAGGTCCGTCTGCCTGAAAGTGGTGAGGACAGACCGATCGATTCACGAATAACCATGGTACTCAAATAATAGTGCTGGCCGTCTTCAAGCTCGATGGAAAGGGTGTCTTCCGTGCGGTTGACCTCAACGGTGCCGCCCAGTTCTTCTTCGAGCCTTTCCTGGATAAAGCGTAGGGTTTCTTCGAGGAAGTTGCCAAAAGACGATTTTTCGGGTGCGGACGACATATCAAGATTTATAACGCCCCGGAGGTCTTTCTTAAATCCCATAATTTTTGTGCGGAAACGGGGACTGAAATGTCTCAGGAAATTATGACGGGCACCCTTTTCAGGCAGGGTTTGTTGAAAGCGTCCGGTACAGCTATCTTGTGGGCAAATTTCCTATTAGGAAGGGCACAACGGCGATGACACCGAAGATACTTGCCTTCTCAGGCAGCAGTCGCGATGGGTCTTACAACGCCATGTTGTTGGATGTCGCCGTGGCTGGGGCCAGAGCTGCCGGCGCCGAGGTAGACATCCTGAATTTACGGACCCTGGAATTGCCGCTTTTTGATGCGGACCTTGAACAAGCCGAAGGGCTGCCCAAGGGCGTGGTGCAACTGAAAGCGCAGATGATGGCCCATCAGGGCTTTCTCATTGCCTCGCCGGAATACAATGGCTCCATCTCGCCTGCCTTGAAGAACGCCATCGACTGGGCATCGCGTCCCAATGGCAGCGAACCACCGCTTGCCTGTTTTGCGGACAAGGTCGCCGCTATCTGCAGCGCCTCTCCCGGTGGCCTCGGGGGATTGCGGGGGCTGGCCCATGTGCGCACCATTCTAGGCAACCTCAAGGTGCTCGTCCTTCCCGACCAGGTGGCCGTTGGCGAGGCGCACCATGCTTTTCACGCGGAAGGGGGCCTGAAGGACGAAAAACAGCGCCAGAGCGTCGAGGCCTTGGGCGGGAAAGTAGCCCATGTGATTGCAAAGCTGAGGGCCTGAGGCGGGTCCATGCGTTCGCTCTCATCGACAGCTGACGGCAAGGCGCCTTTGAAATTTGAATGGCGGGCCCTGCGCACCCTGCTTCCTTATTTATGGCCGAAGGACAGCCGCGAGATGCGTGGACGCGTCGCGCTGGCCGTCGCGTTCCTCGTTGCTGCAAAGGGTGCGAACGTCGTCGTTCCACTTTTTTACAAGGAAGCCGTCGATGTCCTTTCGGGCGAGGTTAGCGCTGTCATCGTTCTGCCCCTGGGCCTTCTTTTTGGGTACGGGCTGCTTCGCATGCTTTCCCTTGTCTTTGGTGAGCTTCGCAATGCCGTTTTTGCGAAAGTGGCCCAGAGGGCCATCCGCGCGGTGGCGCTCAAGACATTTCGCCATATTCACGGGCTTTCTTTACGGTTTCATCTTGAGCGCCAGACAGGGGGGGTGAACCGCGCAATCGAGCGGGGTACGAAGGGTATCGATTTTCTTCTGACCTTCGTGCTTTTTAATGTGTTGCCGACCTTCATCGAAATATTTCTCGTTTGCGGAATTTTGTGGACACTGTTCGACATTCGCTTTGCGGCGATTACGTTCGTGACGATTGGC
>CAYTAE010000034.1:0-11478 GCA_964435655.1 uncultured Rhodospirillaceae bacterium | reverse complement strand
CGCCAGCGCCTCGGCCGCCGCTGGCGCGCCTTATGTTGCTCGCCTGCTGCCTTTGCCTGCCTTTTTAATCGCTGCGGTGCCATGGGATAACGAGGCCATTCAGGCCGGGCTTTCCCTGACGGGTCACTTTCTTGCCAGGCACGTCTTTGCGGCCCATCATGCGGCCGAGCCTGCCGCGCGATCCCGATTTCTTGCGTGTTTAGTGGAAATGACCACAGGATCTGGTGTAAAAAGCGCGAATGTCGAAAACAGCCACCACTCCTGAAATTCGTGACATCGGCTTTGCCGAGGCCCTCGGCGACCGTTATCTGGCCTACGCCCTTTCCACGATTACGTCGCGTTCCTTGCCCGATGTGCGCGATGGGCTCAAACCGGTCCATCGACGCCTTTTATATGCGATGCGCGAGCTTAAGCTCGACCCCGGTTCCGGGTACAAGAAATGTGCGCGCATCGTTGGCGACGTGATCGGCAAGTACCACCCCCATGGCGATGTGGCCGTTTATGAGGCCCTTGTACGCCTTGCCCAGCCCTTTGCCATTCGCTATCCGCTGATCGACGGGCAGGGGAATTTTGGCAATATCGACGGCGATAACGCCGCCGCCATGCGTTATACGGAAGCGCGCCTTACGGAAGTGGCGAAGCTGCTTTTAGATGGCATTGATGAAGATGCCATTGATTTTCGTACAACCTATGACGGCGAAGCGTCCGAACCCGTCGTGCTTCCGGCAAGCTTTCCAAATCTTCTTGCGAATGGGGCCGCTGGCATTGCCGTTGGCATGGCGACGAATATTCCACCCCACAATGTGGATGAAATTGCGGCCGCTCTGCTACATCTAATTCGTTTTCCAAAGGCGACGACCGCAAAGCTCGTAAGTTTGATGCCAGGCCCGGATTTCCCGTCTGGCGGCATTCTTGTCGAAGAGCCTGAGAATATTCTTGAGGCATACACCACGGGGCGCGGCAGTTTCCGGCTGCGCGCCCGTTGGCAGGTTGAGACGCTTGCCCGGGGAACCTACCAGATTCTTGTGACCGACATTCCATATCAGGTGCCAAAGGCGCGCCTGATTCAGAAAATCGCGGATTTATTGCAGGCGAAGACCCTACCCCTGCTTGAGAACATTCGCGATGAATCCGATGAAACGATACGCCTCATTCTGGAACCTCGAAACCGCAACGTCGATCCGGCGGTTCTTATGGAATCGCTTTTTCGAAAAACGGACCTTGAAATTCGCATCGGGCTAAACCTGAACGTCCTCGATGGCACGGGTGTGCCGCGCGTTATGGACCTCCGAAGCGTTTTGCAGGCATTCCTTGATCATCGTCACGACGTGTTGTTGCGGCAAACCCGTTTTCGTCTGAAAAAGATCGAAGAACGTCTTGAAATTCTGAAGGGCTATCGCATTGTCTACTTAAACCTCGACAAGGTAATCGCCATCTTGCGGGGTGAGGCCGCGCCAAAGCCGGCCCTTATGAAAGCATTCAAGCTTTCGGATTTTCAGGCGGAAGCAATCCTCAACATGCGATTGCGTGCCCTTCGGCGACTGGAAGAAAAGCGCATTCAGGAAGAGTTCGACCAGTTGTCTGCCGAAGGAAAAAGCCTTCGCAAGCGTCTCAAGGATAAAAAAATGCGTTGGCAGGTGATTGCCGATGAGGTGACGCAGCTTCGCAAGCAATTCTCCAAGAAAACGACTCTCGGTCGGCGGCAGACAAGTTTTGAAACGGCACCCGATGATGTTGATCTGAATTTCGAGACAATGATCGAAAAGGAAGCGATCACGATTCTTTGCTCGGAAAAGGGCTGGATTCGTACCGTAAAAGGACATGTCGCGGGCGAAAAGGGTGTGAAATATAAAGAGGGGGACGGCCCAAAATTCGAAATACATGCCGAGACAACGGACAAGCTGCTGCTTTTTGCCTCGAATGGCCGTTTTTATACCCTTGCAGCCGATCGTCTGCCGCGTGGACGTGGCCATGGTGAGCCGGTGCGTTTGCTTGTCGATCTAGGCAACGAAGATGACATCGTCACACTTTTCGTGCACGACCCCGAGGCCAGGCTTTTGGTTGCGTCTTCCGATGGGCGGGGCTTCCTTGTCAAGGAAGAGGCGGTCATCGCCCAGACGCGCGCGGGAAAACAGGTGCTGAATGTCGTAAAGGATGTTGTGGCCCACGCTTGTGTGCGGATTGCAGGCGATCACGTTGCCGTCGTTGGCAAAAATCGCAAATTGCTGATTTTCCCTCTGGACGATCTGCCAGAGATGGGCCGTGGCCGGGGCAACATCCTTCAGCGCTATCAAAAAGGCGGGCTTTCGGACGTGACGACCTTCACCGGCAAAGAGGGGCTTCACTGGAAAATTGGTGAACGCACGCGCATTGAAACGGATATCGAAGATTGGACCGGCAAGCGCGGTGCCGCCGGGCGCATCGTGCCGAAGGGTTTTTCAAAATCCAACCGCTTTCGCTAAGAACGCCGCTTTTGCCAGATGCCTGCTGCTTAGAGGCTGGCTATCCTTTGGCGCATCTGCAAATAGCCCCCTTCCGCAAACGTGCTATAGCGAATGGCTTTCTCGCGAAAGGTCATAAAGGACCGGTATGTACGTCCGGTTATGTCATCGACGTTTTCAAGCTCAGCTAGTACGTCATTGGTTGCCTTTCCAAGCGCGTCGATGGCGTCATTTGGAAAAGGCTCGATCTCGACCCGGTGTTCTTTTCTTAAAATCTCCATGGCATTGGCGTTGCGTACGGCATATTCCGCAAGCATCTCGTCGGTTTCCATCTGACAGGCGGCAGCGACGATGTCTTTTAGATGCTGAGGCAAGGCGTTGTATTGTTCAAGATTGACCATGAGTTCAAGGGCTGTGCCGGGCTCATGGAAGCCCGGGCCATAGTAATATTTCGTGATTTTATGAAAGCCGAACGCGACATCGTTCCAAGGGCCGATCCATTCGGTTGCATCGATCACCCCGGTTTGCAGGGCTGCAAAAACCTCGGTTCCAGAAATGTTGACCGCTGCTGCGCCAATCCGGCGCAGAACTTCGGCGCCAAGGCCCGGCATACGCATCTTAAGACCCTGGAAATCCTCGATTGAGCGGATTTTGCGGTTGAACCAACCGCCCATCTGGACGCCGGAATTGCCAGCGACAAAACCTTTCAGGCCGAATTTTTCATAAAGTTCGTCCCAAAGTTCCTGACCGCCACCATAACGAATCCAGCCGCTTTGTTCAGCCGCTGTCAGCCCAAAGGGGACGGACGCGAAGAAATTCGCCGCCTTTGATTTGCCCTGCCAATAATAGGCGGCGGCATGGCCAAGTTCGACGACGCCCTGGGAGACGGCATCGAAACATTCAAAGGCAGGCACCAGTTCGCCCGCCGCATAAACTTTTACCTTCAGTTCGCCTTCACTCAGGCGCGTAATGCGCTCGGCGCAACGTTCGGCGCCGACGCCAAGGCCGGGCATGTTTTTCGGCCAGGCTGTGACCATCTTCCATTCATAGGTTTTTCGCCTGCTGATAGGGGCCTGGGCATCCGGACTGCCGGGGGCGGGCTTTGGGCTGCCAGTAAGGGCGTATGTGCCGGCGGCACCAACGGCAAGCCCGCCAGCGGCGAGGCCGACACCGGCTTTGCTTAAGAAATGACGCCGTTTCATACGATCCCCCATGTGTTTGTCACAAAGATGCCTATATTAAAAAATCTATTCTATATCAATGGGCTTCCAGCCAAAATCGCCAAAGCCTTCGATCCGTTGGAAGCGCGTTTTGTAAGCCATCTTGCGGCAGTTTGAAATCCAGTACCCGAGATAGACATGGGGAAGATTTTGGCTGCGCGCCTGGTCGATCAGCCAGAGGATCAGAAAACTGCCCAGACTTTTCCGGGATTCTTCAGGCTCAAAAAAGCTGTAAACGGCAGAAGGCCCGTCGGAAAGCCAGTCAATCAGGCCGACCAGGACAAGCGTGCCATCAGCCTTGCGGAACTCGATCAGCCGGGTTTCGGCCAGGGCTTCTTCGACAATTTCCGAATAGCTGGCGAAGTCCATTTCCGCCATCTCGCCATCGCCATGGCGGGTGCGTTGGTAGCGGCGAAAGAGGGAAAACTGTTCGTCCGTCGCCGTTGGGGGGCATTCCGATGCGACAAGCTCTGCATTTGCCTTCCAGATGCGCCGGTGGCTCCGGTTGGGAGCGAAGCTTTCGGCCTGCACGCGAACGGAAACGCAGGCCGTGCAGGCCGGGCAATCCGGCCGATAGGCAAACCGCCCGGTGCGGCGGAACCCCGCTTGTGACAAATGGGCGTAACGTTCGCTGGCTTGTCCGCCTGAAAGATCAATGGCGATCCGGCTTTCAGACTTACCATCGAGGTAGGGACAGGGAAGGTGGGGGGTGCGAAAAACGGACGCAGCATTTTCCTCAAAAGAAATTTCAGGATCAAAGTGGTGGGGTGTTTTATCCGTCATTTTTTGAGTTCGTGAAGAATGCGGTCGCGGTCGGCATCCAGGTTCGGTGCTGATTTTCGCCGTTTGGCATCTGGAAAAGTGGAAAGCTTGATCGGGTTGCCCGGTGCACGCAGCGCCCCAATTTCTGGGTCGTCAATTTCGATCACCATGTTACGAGCAGAAATCTGCGGATCGTTTAACACATCGGCCACGTTGTTGATGCGACTGCAGGGGACACCCTTTTCTTCAAAAATCGCAAGCCAGTCATCCCGCTTGCGGGTTGCCAGGGTGGATTCGATTTCTGTTTTCAAGGTCTCAACGTTTTCGATACGCGAAGGGTTGTCATGAAAGCGCGGGTCCTCGCAAAGATCCGGGCGGGCAAGCCCCTGACATAGGCGGGAATAGAGCTCGTTGTTTGCAGCGGCGAGGATCAAATGATCATCGGCCGCCTTGAAAGCTCCGAACGGGGCAATCGAAGGATGGCGGGCGCCCAGAGGGCCGGGGACTTCCTCGGTTACGACGTAGCGGCTGATGGCGTTCTCCAAGATTGCGACCTGGGAATCCAGCATGCTGACATCGACCTTCATACCTTCACCTGTGCGTTCCCGGTGCAGGAGGGCGGCGTTGACGCCGATCACGGTGAAAAGCCCCGCCGTGATGTCGCCGATTGACGTGCCCACGCGTGTTGGTGGACTGCCGGGATGGCCGGTCAGGCTCATGATGCCGCCCATTGCCTGGGCAACCATGTCATAGGCCGGGCGGTGTGCATAAGGCCCGGTGTGGCCAAATCCGCTGGTTGCGGCATAAATCAGTTTCGGAAAATGCGGGTGCAGATCCTCCCAGCCAAAGCCAAGCTTCTCCATCGTGCCGGCCCGGTAATTTTCGACGAGCACGTCGCTGCGTTCAAGCAACCCCCGAAAAGTCTCTTGATCCGCTGCCTGTTTCAGGTCAAGAACGATGCTTTCTTTGCCGCGGTTTAACGAAGAAAAATAAGCGGATTTTTTGTTGAGGAAGGGACCGAATTGCCGCGCGTCATCGCCCCCGTTCGGAGGCTCGACCTTGATGATTCGGGCGCCCAATTCGCCAAGCATCATCGTGCAGTAAGGCCCCGCTAGAATTCGCGTTAGGTCCAGCACCGTCACGCCGTCAAGCGGGCCCGAAACTGTCATTTTCGTTCCTCCCGGTCACGTTTAAGACGTGTTATTGGCCTTTGAGCAGACGCGCGACCTCAATGGCCGCGTAAGTCAGGATTGCATCGGCACCCGCCCGTTTGAAACAGAGCAGGCTTTCAAGAAGCGCGCGTTCCCAATCCAGTGCACCGGCATTTGCCGCTGCTTTGAGCATCGCATATTCCCCGCTGACCTGATAGGCGAAGGTCGGCATTCCAAACCGGTCCTTTGCACGACGCAGGATGTCGAGATAGGGGAGGCCGGGCTTTACCATCAGCATGTCCGCCCCCTCCGCGATATCAAGGGCGATCTCGCGCATCGCCTCGTCGCCATTGGTGGGGCTCATCTGATAGCTCTGCTTGCCGGCTGGTCCCAGGCTGGCCGTTGATCCAACCGCGTCGCGAAACGGCCCGTAAAAAGCGGACGCGTATTTTGCCGCATAGGCCAGGATGCAAATGGATTGAAGGCCCTTTTTATCGAGGGCGTCGCGGATGGCGCCGACCCGCCCATCCATCATGTCGGACGGCGCAACGATGTCGCAACCGGCCTCGGCCTGAATGCAGGCCTGTTTGCAAAGAATTTCAACCGTGGCGTCATTGTTGACGTCGCCGTCGCGCAGGACGCCGTCATGGCCGTGGTCTGTGAAGGGGTCCAGGGCGACATCGCAAACAATGCCGAGTTCAAGATCGGCGGCCTTTACGGCGCGAATAGCCCGGCAAATAAGATTTTCCGGGTTTACCGCCTCATCGCCATTCGGTGTTTTCTGCTTTGGGTCGATGACCGGAAAAAGGGCAATTGCCGGCAGCCCAAGCTCGGCCGCCTCCTGGGCGGCCTCGACCAAAAGGTCGATCGAAAGCCGGGCAACGCCAGGCATCGACGCCACCTCGGTCCTGGTCTGGGTGCCTTCCTGTACGAAGACCGGCCAGATCAGGTCGTTGGTAGTGAGATGGTGCTCATCGATCAGGCGGCGACTCCACCCATGCTGCCGATTCCGGCGCATCCGTGTTCTGGGGAAAGCTGCGATCGTTTGGGGAAAGTCCTGTTTCAGTGCGAAACCCCGCTCCAGCCGCCTTTTTCGCGGCAATATTCTTTAAAACCAGTTCAGTGGTATAACCATTCGTAGATGATAGGAACAAGCGCTGTCGCGGTGCAACCGGATTTCCCCTAGCCTTTGAGGCCCTGTAGAAACCCTATGGTCGATATGAAAACCGCCAAGACCAAGGAAAAACCAGCCAATGCGCCGAACGATGGCGGCATGATCGCTCCTTACAAGGCGCGTCATCAAATTCGCTTCGTGACCGCAACCAGCCTCTTTGACGGGCATGATGCGGCGATTAACGTCATGCGCCGCATCCTGCAGGCTTCGGGCGTTGAAGTCATTCATCTTGGCCACAACCGTTCGGTGGACGAAATTGTGACCGCAGCCTTGCAGGAAGATGTCCATGCCATTGCCGTGAGTTCCTATCAGGGTGGGCACGTAGAATATTTTAAATACATGATTGATCTCTTAAAGGCGCGTGGCGGCGGCCATATCAAAGTGTTTGCCGGTGGCGGTGGCGTCATCGTTGAGGAAGAGATCGAAGCACTTATTGGCCATGGCGTGACGGCCATCTATTCGCCAGAAGATGGGCGGCGCCTTGGCCTTCAGGGCATCATCAACCACATGATCGAAAGCGCGGACGTGGATTTAAGCGCGAATTTGCCTGCTGGCCTGGGTGAATTGCAGGAAGGAAACTGGCAAGATCTTGCGCGCATCCTAAGCGGCATCGAAAACGGCGTGTTAAAGAAGGCTTTGAAAAAAGACCTTCACACTCTTGCGAAAAAACACGCGGCAATTCCGGTCCTTGGCATTACTGGCACCGGCGGTGCCGGGAAATCTTCTCTGGTGGATGAAGTCGTTCGTCGTTTCCGCATGGATCACGAAGACCTTGCCATTGCAATTCTTGCCATCGATCCTTCAAAACGTAAAACAGGCGGCGCGCTTTTGGGGGACCGTATCCGTATGAATGCGATTGCCGATGGCGGCGTTTACATGCGTTCCCTTGCCACGCGGATGTCGGGTGCGGAAATTCCGGATGGCCTCGACGATGTGATCGCGGCGTGCAAGGTGACTGGTTTTGATCTTGTCATCGTAGAAACATCGGGCATCGGTCAGGGCAATGCGGCAATCATCGATCATTCCGATGTCTCGCTTTACGTGATGACGCCGGAATTCGGTGCGGCGAGTCAGCTTGAAAAAATCGACATGCTCGACCTTGCGGACGTTGTTGCCATCAATAAATTTGACCGCAAAGGTGCAATGGATGCGCTTCGTGACGTGCGCAAACAGGTGCAGCGCACGCGCCAGGCCTTTACGCAGGCGGCGGCGGACATGCCCGTCTATGGGACGATTGCCGCGAAGTTTAACGACGAAGGGGTCACGGCCCTTTATGCGGGGCTTCTAGAAATTTTCAATGCACGCAAACTTGGAACATGGGAAACGCAGTTTCCCCAAATGACGGAAAAAACGACAAAGCCGCGCGCGGTGATTGTACCGCCAGCGCGTCAGCACTACCTCTCGGAGATTGTGGAATCGGTGCGCGATTATCTGGCAAAGGTTGAATCCCAGGCATCGATTGCTGGTGAATTGCAGCAGCTTTCAGAAGCAAAGCGCCTGCTGCAGGACGCAGGAAAGGACGCAGAAGGGCTGGACACCCTGATTGCGGCGCGTGCGGACGCTCTGGAACCAGAATTTCACGCCCTGCTTGAGGACTGGCCAAAGGTGAAGGCAGCTTATGGCGGCGAGGAATTTGTCGAAAAAATCCGTGACCGTGAAATCAAAACCCCGCTTTACAGCACCTCGCTCTCTGGTTCGAAAATTTCCCGGGTGGCGCTGCCGCGTTTTGAAGGCCATGGCGACCTTCTCCGTTGGTTGGGGAAAGAAAATCTTCCCGGTCGCTTCCCCTACACCGCTGGCGCCTTTTCCTTTCGGCGGGCGGATGAAGACCCAACGCGGATGTTTGCAGGTGAGGGGGACCCCTTTCGGACAAACAAACGATTCAAATATCTTTCAGAGGGTTCGCTTGGAAAACGGCTTTCGACGGCGTTTGATTCCGTCACCCTTTACGGGGCGGACCCGGAAGCGCGCCCGGACATTTATGGCAAGATCGGGAATTCCGGCGTTTCCATTGCCACCCTCGACGACATGAAGGTGCTTTATGGGGGCTTTGACCTGTGCGATCCGAAGACGTCGGTTTCGATGACGATCAACGGTCCAGCGCCGGCGATTCTGGCCATGTTCCTGAACACGGCGATCGATCAGAGGCTGGATAGCTTTGCGGAACGGGAAGGCCGTCCGCCAGATGAAGCGGAAGTGGCGGAAATTCGCAGCCATGCGCTTTCCGTCGTTCGCGGCACCGTGCAGGCCGACATACTTAAAGAGGATCAGGGGCAGAACACTTGCATTTTCTCAACGGAATTCGCCCTGAAGATGATGGCCGACATTCAGGCCTATTTTGTCGAGCATAAAGTGCGAAATTTCTATTCCGTCTCAATCTCCGGCTACCATATTGCCGAGGCCGGGGCCAATCCGATCACCCAGCTGGCATTTACCCTTGCGAACGGTTTTACGTTTGTCGAGGCCTACCTTGCGCGCGGCATGTGCATTGACGATTTTGCGCCAAATCTTTCCTTCTTCTTCTCGAACGGGATGGACCCGGAATATTCTGTTCTGGGGCGTGTCGCCCGGCGTATTTGGGCGACGGCCATCAAATTTAAATATGGCGGCAATGAGCGCAGCCAAAAACTGAAATATCATGTTCAGACATCCGGCCGTTCCCTGCATGCAAAGGAAATGTCCTTCAACGATATTAGAACGACCCTTCAGGCACTGATCGCGATTTATGACAATTGCAACAGCCTGCATACGAATGCTTTCGATGAGGCCTTTACGACGCCGACGCCGGAATCCGTTCGGCGCGCTCTGGCTATTCAGATGATTATCAATCGCGAATGGGGGGTGACAAAGAACGAGAACTCGAATCAGGGGGCTTTCTTTTTTGAGGAATTAACGGATTTGGTTGAAGCGGCGGTGCTTGCGGAATTTGAGAGACTTTCAGAGAGGGGTGGCGTCCTTGGCGCGATGGAGACTGGCTATCAGCGGGGAAAAATCCAGGACGAATCGCTTCTTTATGAAACCCATAAGCATGATGGTAGTCTGCCGATCATTGGCGTGAACACGTTTTTAAACCCGGAAGCTGAATCCACCCTGTCGATGGCGAACCTCCAACGTTCGACCGAAGCGGAAAAGAAAAACCAGATAAAGCGGCTTGGCGATTTCCAGGCGCGTCACGCGAAAGACGCTCCCGCCGCCCTGGCCCGTCTGAGAGAGGCGGCGATGAAAGATGCGAACGTTTTTGCGGTGCTGATGGATAGCGTGCGTTCCTGCTCCCTTGGGCAAATCAGCCAGCTGCTGTTTGAAATTGGCGGCCAATATCGTAGAAATATGTAAGTGTTCTCAATACACTAAGTAAGATGGCTTCTTAAGGCTTTAAACAAAAATTTAACCTTTCTACGGCAGGCTGTAGGGACCGGCAGTGGTGGGGCTCGCATTTGCTTGCGTCACATTGCAGCGCGTGGAAAGGACCGTCGTGCAGTTGGAATATGTGCAAATTTTTTCGATGATTGAGCGGCTTCATCGCCGCTTTCTTGACGTCGTAAAAAACGAATTGGATCGCATGGGTGTTGCTGACATCAACAACGTCCAAAGCCTGATTTTGTATAACGTCGCCGAGGAAGAATTAACGGTGGGCGAACTTACAATCCGGGGTTCCTACCTTGGCTCGAACGTTTCCTACAACCTCAAGAAAATGATCGAAAATGGTTACCTTGTGCAGGAACGTTCAACCCATGACCGACGTTCCGTCCGGGTGCGATGCTCGGACAAGGGGCTCAAGCTTTGCAAAGTTCTGCAGGCAATTTTTGATAACCACGTGGTCGCTCTCGGCAAGGGTTATGTGACAAGCGAAGATTTAGACGCGACGAATAAGAACTTGAAACGTCTCGAACGTTTCTGGACTGACGCGCTTCGTTTTACCGCCGATGTTTCTCTTGAAGAAGCATCCTAGTCACTCGGTAGATTAGCGCGACCGCGTCTCCAAAAACCAATCCATCAAGGTTTCTATTTCCGGATAGGGAAAGCTGTGCGGTGCGCCGGTACATTCCCGGTAGGTGACATCCGGCGCGTGCGCGCGCAGTGCTTCCACCATTTCGCGAACGCCGATGACAGGAAAAATAGGGTCTTGCGAACCGTGAAGGACATAAATCGGAATTTTTGGCATCGCGTTTGCATCGAAGGGGCGCATCCCGGAAAGAAAAGCGGCCTTGCGAAAGGCGGTGTGTTTTCGACAGCAAAGTAGAGTTGTCGCAATCGCCCCATCCGAAAACCCTGCCACCAGGCTTTCCCTCCTGGGCAGGTTATAGTTTTCGCAAAGTTTTTCGACCATTCCTTCGATCCATTCCAAATCGCCCTCTGTCCAGCTTTCGCGTTGCGAAGACGGCGCGTAAATCGGAATTTTTCGGCGCGCGGCTGCGAACACCCATTTCCAGATAAAATTCCGGCCCTTCATGAAGGCGCCGTGAAGGACGACCAGCATAGCCTTTTGCGATGCCGATTCGCATGCCGGCAAGTAGAAAGCTTCGTCGCCTTCCTCGAAGACCTCGCCATTGTATTCGCGGGCGAAGATGGCCTTTTTTAAAAATACGTTTGCTGCGTCCACGCGAAGCTTGTGTTCGACGATATCGGTGAAGGCATGGCTTTCAGCTTCTCCAAACCCGGTCATCGCTTCCTCAAATTCCGCGAAGGCATGGACAAGATCGGCATCCAGAATTTTATCCGCATGCCTTTTT
>CAYTAE010000033.1:0-11650 GCA_964435655.1 uncultured Rhodospirillaceae bacterium | reverse complement strand
GCCGGGTCCGTCCGGCTTTCCTGCATGGCTTGCGGCTTGCGCTCGATCTCTGCGTCCCTGGGGGATGTGACCTGCACTTCTAGATGGCTCAGGATGGCGGTGACCGTTTCGCGGAGCCGGCCAAGCAGCGCCTCGAAAAGATTGAAGGCTTCGCGCTTGTACTCGCTTAGAGGGTCGCGCTGGCCATAGGCACGCAGACTGATGCCCTGGCGCAGGTGATCCAGGGTCAGCAAATGGTCTTTCCATGTCTGGTCAAGCAGTTGCAGAAGCACGCTTTTCTCAGCGGTCTGAAACACCTCTGGCCCATAGGTCGCAAGCTTTTCCGCCATTTTCCGGTCGGCGGCTTCCGTCAGGCGCGTGCGGATTTCTTCATCGGCAATCCCTTCCTCCTTCACCCATTCGGCGATCGGAAGGTCAAGGGCAAGCAGCCGCCGGCATTCTTCGTGCAGCCCCTTTACGTCCCACTTTTCCGCGTAGGATTTTTCCGGGATCATGCGCTGGACCAGGTCTTCGATGACATCCTGGCGCATGTCCGTGATCGTTTCAGAAACGCTGTCCGTCACCATCAAATCGCGGCGCTGTTCGTAAATCACCTTGCGCTGATCGCTCATCACATCGTCGAAGCGAAGCAGATTTTTACGAATGTCGTAGTTTCGGGTCTCGACTTTCTGCTGCGCCTTTTCGATGGCCTTGTTGATCCACGGGTGAATGATCGCTTCGCCCTCGGGAAGGCCAAATTTTTTCAACATGCCGTCCATGCGTTCGGACCCGAAAATCCGCATCAGATCGTCTTCGAGGGAAAGAAAGAATTTGGATGCTCCCGGGTCACCCTGACGGCCGGTTCTGCCGCGAAGCTGATTGTCGATGCGGCGGCTTTCGTGGCGCTCCGTGCCGACAACGTAAAGCCCGCCTGCTGCGATTGCCGTTTCCTTGTCTTCGGCGTGCTGTTTTTCGATGGCCTCTCTTTTTTTGGTCTTTGCCGCGTCATCCGTGATGTTGGCGAGACTATCTTCAAGCCACATATCGAGATTGCCGCCAAGTTGAATGTCCGTGCCACGGCCGGCCATGTTTGTGGCGATGGTTACGGCGCCCGGGCGACCAGCCTGGGCGATAATCTGAGCTTCCTTTTCGTGGTAGCGCGCGTTGAGAACCTGGTGCGTAATTTTCTTTTTCTTCAGCAGTGTGGCAAGCGCTTCGGATTTTTCGATGCTGACGGTGCCGACAAGAACCGGCTGTTTGCGTTCCTGACAGTCTTCGATCAGTGCAATAATTTCTGAAAATTTTTCCGCTTCCTGCCGGAAAATTTCATCGTCGTAATCGATGCGCGCGCAAGGAACGTTTGTCGTAACTTCGACGACGCGCAATTTGTAGATGTCGCCAAACTCAGCGGCTTCGGTCATCGCCGTGCCGGTCATGCCGGAAAGCTTTGGGTAAAGGCGGAAGTAATTTTGAAAGGTAATCGACGCAAGGGTCTGATTTTCATTCTGAATTTTGGCCCCTTCCTTCGCTTCCAGGGCCTGATGCAAGCCTTCTGCGTAACGCCGTCCTTCCATCATGCGTCCGGTAAACTCGTCGATGATGACGACGTGATCGTCTTTGACGATGTAGTCCGTGTCCCGGGTGAACAGCGTATGCGCGCGAAGCGCCTGATTGAGGTGGTGGACAAGCGAGACATTGCGGATGTCGTAGAGAGAGGCATCCCCCTCGATCAGGCCGGCTTCGCGAAGCCAGGCTTCAATTTTTTCGGTCCCGGTATCCGTAAAGGAGACGACGCGTGCTTTTTCGTCCTTTTCGTAATCCTCTTCGCCAAGCTTTGGAATAAGCTTGTTGGCGGTGGTATAAAGATCGGAATTGTCTTCGGTGGGACCGGAAATAATCAGCGGCGTGCGCGCTTCGTCGACAAGGATGCTGTCGACTTCGTCCACGATGGCAAAGTTAAAGGCGCGCTGGACCATGTCGTCCAGCCGGTATTTCATGTTGTCGCGCAGGTAGTCGAAGCCGAATTCGTTGTTCGTGCCATAGGTGACGTCGGCACCATAGGCTTCCTGGCGTTCGGCATCGTCCAACCCATGAATGATGCATCCCACTTTCAGACCGAGGAAGCGGTAGATGGCGCCCATCCATTCCGCATCGCGTCGGGCGAGGTAGTCGTTGACGGTGACGACATGGGTGCCTTTGCCCGATAGCGCGTTGAGGTAGACCGGCAGAGTCGCGACAAGGGTTTTCCCTTCGCCCGTTTTCATTTCGGCAATCATGCCCCGGTGGAGAATGATGCCGCCCATAAGCTGGACGTCGAAATGGCGTTGACCAAGGGTGCGCTTGGCGGCTTCCCGGACGGTGGCGAAGGCTTCGACAAGAAGATCGTCTAGGGTTTCCCCTGCCGCGATCCGGTCACGAAACATCTGGGTGCGCGCGCGCAGGGCGTCGTCGGAAAGTTCGACAAGGGCGGCTTCTTCCGCATTGATGGCCTGAACCATGGGGCCAAGCTTGCGAAGAAAGCGGTCATTTGCCGAACCAAGGAATCGTCGGGTCAGAACACCGAGCATAGGAATTCTCTCAAGCGGGATTGGGGGATGGGCTTTGCTAGTCTTCCCTACGAGAAATAGGGTGCATGGTAGGGGCTGTCAACGGCGGCGCACCGGGAAAGTTCTTTGGAAAGCCGGTCCGCCGGGTCGCATTGCGCGCTTGTTCTTGGGTTCGCGATCTGTAGGATGGCCTCGATGTCGGGCCAGGTTCCGGCAAAAACCCACCCTTCTGCTTTTGTAGATGAGCCCGATCGTGATATGGCCCGGAAGTTGAAACCCTCGCCCCTGGCTCCCAGGGGTTTTCCGCGACTTTCCCCCGTTCCCGGCGTGTGTCTGGGGGCGACGGCCAGTGGTATCCGCTATCGCGGTCGCGACGATCTGATGCTTGTCGATTTGGCACCGGGGACGACCCTGGCCGGGGTCTTTACGTTGTCGGCGACGGCATCGGCCCCTGTCGAATGGTGTCGCAAGCAGCTTTCCGGCAGGCGCGCCCGGGGGCTTGTCGTCAATTCCGGCAATGCGAATGCGTTCACCGGGGCGGTTGGCGTCAAGGCGGTGGCGCGGACGGCAAAGGCTGCCGCGCGCGCGCTCGGCTGTTCGGCCTCGGAAATTTTTATCGCATCAACCGGCGTCATCGGCGAAATGCTGACGGTTGAACGCATCGAAGCGGCGCTGCCGGATCTGGCGACGCAGTTACAGCCTTCCGCCTGGAAGGCGGCGGCCAACGCCATTTTGACGACAGATACCTTCCCCAAGGGGGCCGGTGTCAAGACGCAGATCGGTGGCGTGCCTGTGACGATTAATGGGATCGCGAAAGGTTCCGGCATGATCGCGCCAAACATGGCGACGATGTTGGGGTTCCTTTTTACGGATGCGAAAATTCCGGCAGGCGTTTTGCAGAAATTGCTGGCCGAACTGAACGCGCGTTCCTTTAATTCGATCACGGTCGATAGCGACACCTCGACAAGCGACAGCGTTTTTCTATGCGCCACCGGGGCCGGCAAGACACACAAGCCGGTACGTACGGTACGGGACCCGCATCTCCAAGCCTTTAAAGAGGCCCTGGGTGCGGTGATGATCGACCTTGCCCAGCAGATCGTTCGGGACGGGGAAGGGGCGACCAAGTTTGTGACCGTCGCCATTTCGGGCGCGACATCGGAAAAGGCGGCGCGCCGCGTTGGCCTTGCGATTGCAAACTCGCCCCTTGTCAAAACGGCGATTGCCGGAGGGGATGCGAATTGGGGACGGATCGTTATGGCGGTCGGAAAATCGGGCGAACGGGTTCAGCGAAGCAAGCTCGACATTCGCATCGGCGGCGTGCGGATTACGGAACGGGGTGCGCGCGATCCCGCCTATAGAGAACCGCGCGTTGCCCGGCACATGAAGGGGCGCAACATTGCCATCGCGGTTGACCTTGGCATTGGCCAGGGCGCGGCGACGGTCTGGACCTGCGATCTTACCCATGGCTACATCGACATCAACGCCGATTATCGCTCGTAACACCTTGCCGCTGCTTTTCGTTGTGGCGGCGGCGTTGGTGGATGCGCGTGCGCGCGTGCTGATCGCCCAACGCCCCGAAGGCAAAACCTTCGCTGGCCAATGGGAATTCCCAGGCGGCAAGCTTCACGTCGGGGAAGCGCCCGAAGCGGCGCTTGTCCGCGAGCTTCAAGAAGAACTCGGCATCGGGGTCCTGGCGCGTGACCTCGCCCCCTTTGCCTTTGCGTCCCATGCCTATGACGATTTTCACCTTTTGATGCCGCTTTATTTGTGCCGCCATTGGCAGGGGGCGCCGGTTCCCCTGGAAGGGCAGGCGGTGCAATGGGTCCTGCCCCGGAATCTTGGCGGTTTCTCGATGCTTCCGGCAGACGTGCCGCTGGTGGCGCGATTGCAAGAGGTGTTTTAACGCGGGCCGCGTCGTGCCGTTGTGCGACGCGTTCCGGTCACGGAGTTGTGACGCCGGGGCTTCGATAAGGCTTGCCCGTCCTTTCCTTTTGCTGCCATCCTTGTTGGGAATTTTTGCCGTCTGTCCGCAATCGGTCGTGGTGTGGCGGTGGTTTGCGTTTTGGTGGGGCTTCGAAACTTAAAACAACTGGAGGAGTGCACGATGGCACCCGTTGAATTTATCTGCCTGTTGCAACTTGCGGTCGTCGCCATTGTGATGGCGTTGATCCCTGCCGTTGGGAAAATTCAGGCTTGGGGGATTGTCCGTTTCGTCGGGCATCCGACCGCAGAGGACGCTGCGCTTCCGGCTTGGGTTCTGCGTGCTGAACGCGCGCATCTCAATTTAATGGAGAACATGATTCCCTTCGCCGTCATTGTTGCCGGAACGATGTTTGGCGTTTCCGACGAAATTACGCAGCTTGGCGCGGAAGTTTTCGTTGTGGCGCGGCTTGTTCAGGCCATCGTTCATATCTTCGGCATTCCCTGGGTTCGCACGATCGCCTTCTTCGTCGGCATTGGGGCCGAGGTGGCGATGCTGGCGCAAATCGGCGTGCCGGAATGGCCGACGCTGTTCCTGCACTAGGTCCGGCGGCGCAAGGCGCGGTCTTTAGGCGGGTCCCTGCCAGGTAAGGCTTGGGATGGCCGCGATCGGGTGGCGGTCTTTGTCTCTGAGAAGGGCGTGAAGGCGGCTTGCTTCGGGCAAGGTTTCGTGAGGGTTTTCCAGGGCGAATGCGGCGGCGTGCAGGCCGCTGGTGACCAGCACCGCGTCGATGCCCGCGTGTTCAGCGCCGCAGATGTCGGTGTCCAGAGAATCCCCGATGACCAGGGCGCGCCTGGGATCGGTGATGCCGAGAAGCCCAAGCGCATTTTTAAAAATTTCCGGGTCGGGTTTGCCATGGACGCGAACCGTGCCGCCAAGGGCTTGATAGCGCTGGGCAAGCGCCCCGGCGCAAACCACTCGCGTTTTCCCGCGCAGGGCTTCGTGGTCGGCATTTGCACAGACCATCGGGACGCCGCTGGCCGCACCACGGGCCAGCAGGTCTTCGTAATCGGCGACCGTTTCTTCGTCGCGGTCGACGCCGGTGTTGAGGATAAAATCCGCCGCCTCCGGTGTGGTTGCTTCGGTCAGGTCCAGGCCTTCCAGCATGTTGCGGTCGCGTTCCGGCCCAAGATGAAGACAGACGGAGCCGAGCGCCGCATACCAGGGGTCGCTGCGCGCAAGCAGCGCTTGCCAGGTCTCTTCGCCGGACGAATGGATGCCGCCATAGAGATCCGGCGAAATTCCCATCTTTTCCAGACCGGCGGCCACCACCGCCTGGCGGCGGGGGGCGTTTGAAAGAAAAAGCGTCTTTTTGCCGGCGTCGCGCAGGCGTTCCAGCACGTCGAGGACCCCTGGAAAGGGGGCGAAGCCATCGTGCACGACGCCCCAAAGGTCGAGAATAAACCCGTCATAGGCGGGAACAAGTTCCTCGATACCGGAAAGAAGGCGAACGGGTGGGGGTGTTGTGGGCATCGGGGCAGGCCTCGCTGAAAGCGGCGGGTGCGGCCCGTTTTGCCATGGGTGGCCGGAAAAGAAAAGAAGATGCGTTAGCGGCGGAGCTTCGGTTCGCCGAAAAGATAGCCCTGACCGTAATCGATGCGATCTTCCAGTAGGTCCACCAGGGTGGCTTCATCCTCGATTTTTTCGACGATCAAATCGATGCCGTTGCGGAAAAAGGCATCCCGAATGGCTTTGATGGCGTGGGGATGCTCTTTCTCCCGCTTTTCTGCAAGCAGGGTTTCGATGTCGATCTTGACGAATTTAAATCGCCGTGCGTGCAGCTCGTCCAGATCGAAATTCAGCGAGGTGACCTTGTCGATGGAGAAACGAAACCCAAGACGGGCAAGACGTTGCAGGTCGCTTGCAATCTCGGGCCGGTGCAGGGGCAAATCGGCTTGGGAAAATTCGAAAATAAGATGCGGTGCCAGTTCGGAATTCAATTCCATGAAATCGATGAACTCACGGAAGAAAGCCTGATCGGCAAGGGTGTGTTTGGAAATGTTGATGAAGAACCCGGTGCGGCTCTGATTGCGCTGGGCGCGAACAATCTGGACACAGCGGAACAAAAGCAAATTGTCGATGGGCGTGATCAGCCCTTCTTTCTCGGCGACGTTCAGGTAGCGGTCGGGCGTGATAAACGAACCGTCATCGGCCCGGATTCGGGAAAACGCCTCGTAGAATTTTGCCTGGCGTGTTGGCAGCCCGACGATGGGCTGCAGGAAGAGATCGATCCGGTCGCGGCGCAGGGCATCCTGCACCAAATCGAGCATGTCCTCGGGGCGCATGTTCGATGCGGCGGCGGCCATGCTGGCCTGTGCGGGCGCGGCGGCGGCTTTTTCGGGTGTCGTATCGGGCGCACCCTTTCGCTTTGTCGAAAGCTGTTCGACAAGCTTTTGCAGGACGCGCACTTCGGCGACGATGTCCCCCATCTTTTGGGGCGCCGTGCCGCCGCCATCGGCGACAAGAGCTTGTGCGCGCAGGGCTTCTTTTTGCACCCGGGTTACTTTTTTCTCCAATTCTCCGCTCCGCTTCTGGATGGCGGTGAATTGGCGGGCCATTGTTTCGTCGCGCTCAAAGCGGGCGAAAACTTCATGAAGAAGGGCGGACGCACCCAGAACCAGCGCGGCGATGATCCAGGCATCGCTGCTGGCAAGGCTCGCAAATCCAAGCGGCAGTGTGACCGCAAGGGCTGCGGCAAACGCCGTATAGATCAGTGCGATGAGAAGGTGTCGAAGAATAGCCATCCGCGAAAAAGCTTGCGAATCCCCAGTAAGTTTCGCGCCCATTCTCTGACGTCAGGTCTTTAAATGAGGTTAATGAAAGCTTGCCGTCGCCTTAATCGCGCAAATCATGGAAGAAGGCCCGAATGTCCTCGATCAGCGCCTGGGGCTGCTCGAGGGCTGCAAAATGTCCGCCTTTCTTCATTTCTGTCCAGCGCTGGAGGTTGTAGGCCCGCTCCCACCAGGACCGGGGTGGCTGGGGCTGCAAATCAACGGGGAAAAAGGCAAACCCGGTTGGGACATGGACCCGCGTGCCCTCCGGGAAATAGCGATCCCCCGCAAGCAGCACGGCGCGATAGAACCAGTTTGCCGAATTGATCGTTCCGGTGACCCAGTAGATCATGATGTTCGTCAGCAATTGGTCCTTTGTGTAGACGGACTGAAGATCGCCATTGATGTCGCTCCAGGCGTAAAACTTTTCGACAATCCAGGCCGCAAGGCCGACCGGGGAATCGTTTAGCCCATAGCCCAGGCTCTGGGGCCGGGTTGTGTGAAGTTGGCTATAGGCGGTGACATCCATGCGCGTTTTTCGCGTGTTGGCGATCCAGGCTTTTTCTTCCTCGGTTGGTGGGGGCGTGACCTTGGCGCCGGTGTCGGCGCCAATGCGGTTCAGGTGAATGCCAAAAAGGGACGCGCCATATTTGGCACCGATCCAAGACGTGACAAAGCCCCCCCAATCGCCGCCCTGGGCGGCGTATTTTGTATAGCCAAGATTTTCCGTCATCAGGCTGTGCCAAAGTTCCGCTGTCGCCTGGGGGCCGATGGGCTGTTCCGGGATGGCGGAAAAACCATAGCCGGGCAGGGACGGTACGATGACGTCAAAGGCGTCTTCCACCTTGCCCCCAAAGCGTTCCGGGTGAGCCAGTGGTTCAATGATTTCCATGAATTCAAAAATGGACCCCGGCCAGCCATGGGTGATCAGCAGTGGCATCGGGTTTGGGCCGCTGCCCTTTTCAAGGATGAAGTGGATGCGTTCGTCGCCGACGTTGCTATGAAAGTGATCGAAGCGGTTTAGTTCCGCCTCCCACTTGCGCCAGTCATATTCATCAAGCCAATAGGCAACGAGTTCTTTCATGTAAGCGATGGGCGTGCCGGATTCCCATCCGGCGTCTTTCGGGGCGCTGGGCCAGCGCGTGTTGCGCAGTCGTTGCTTCAAATCGTCGAGCACGCTTGTTTCGATGTCGATGCGAAAGGGTTCAATTTTCGGGCCCGTCCTCATGCCGTCGCCTCATCCGTGTTCGCGTCCCATGCCGCCAGCGCCGTCTCAATATCCGTTTCCTGCCATTCCCGTCGGATCGCTTGGGCGGCATCATTGGCCTTGGCGGGGAACAGAATTTCCGTGAAGGCCTCGCCGTCCTGTTGCGCCGGTTGCAGGAACCCACGGCTGTGCAAATGAGGCTGTGCGGCCAGATCCATGGGGCCGACAATCGCCTGAAAGCAGCAATCGACACCGCCAAGGGTGGCCTGCCATTCGGCCAGGGTGGCGGCGGCGAATTTTTCCCGCAAGGCCGCAATCAGATCCGTTTGGGGGATCGGTTCGCCCTGGCGGGGAATCCAGTTCGGCTGGCCGACGGCGTCGCAGAAAGCCTTCCAGAACTTTTCTTCGATGCAGCCAAGGGCGACTCCCGCGCCGTCTTTTGTCTCATAGATCTGGTAATAGGCGGCACCGCCGTTCAATTCATGGCCGGCTCGGGAAAGGTTCGCGCCGTCGGCTTCCGCCGCTGCCAGCGACAGGCGTTGCCAGGGCAGAACGGATTCGGCGATGCTGATGTCCAGAAAAACGCCGCGCCCGGAAGTGCTGCGCCCAAGCAAGGCCGCCAACACAGTCATGGCGGCGTTCAGGGCGGCGGCGTGATCGGCGACAGGGGGGAACACCGGTGTCGGCCTTTCTGCAACGCCCGGCGTGGCAAGGCCGCCCGCCAACGCCATGTAATTCAAATCATGGCCGGCGGCGGCCGCCAGCGGCCCGTCCTGGCCATAGCCGCTAAGGGCGCAATGGATGAGGCGGGGGTTGAGGGCAGAGATGGCTTCGCGCGAAAACCCCAGACGGGCGAGCACATTGGGGCGAAAAGATTCAAGCAGCACGTCGGCCCGTTTTAACAGGCGTTCAAAACTTGCTTGGCCCGCCGTGCTTTTTAAGTCGAGGCAAAGGGTTCTCTTGTTGCGGTTGCAGGCCTTGTAAAAACGCGAGATGCCATCGGCCCCAAGGGGCGGCATGTCGCGCATCGGGTCGCCAAAGGGCGGTTCGATTTTCAGAACGTCGGCACCAAAATCGGCGAGGGCCAGCGTTGCGAGCGGTCCCGGCAAATATTGGGAAAGGTCAAGGACACGGGTTCCGGCGAGGGCGTTAAACAGCATTGCTTTTGCGATAGAGCCGGAAGACGCCGTTAGCGGCGGCCATCAGCTTCCCGCCCTCGGGGCCTTTGTACAGCTTGACCGAGGCGTGGCCGATGGTCTTGCCGGCGTAATCGATTTGGCTGACGGCGGTGACCAGACCTTCAGAGATGGTGTCGAGATAACGAACCGACAATTCGATCGTGACGGTGCGCTCAACGTCCTCGATCAAATCAAAGAAGGCGTTTCCTGCTGCCGCATCCAGCAGGGTGGCGACGGCGCCGCCGTGAATTCGATTGCGCGAACCTAAATGCTGTTCCCCAACCATCAATTCAAGGACAACGCCGTTTTCGTGCCGACCGACATGTTCATAGCCGACAAGGGCCTGAAAAGGTCTGCGGGATTTGGCTTCGACGGTTCCCATGGGGTCAGCTTTCAAGCTTGTAATAATCGGGCTTGCCAGCGGGCCAGCATTCCCCCCACAGGCGCTGGCCGGCGTCCACATGGACGACATCGCCGGTGATGAACTTGCCGCTTTCAGCAGCCAGGAAAACAACCGCCTGGGCCACGTCGTGCATGTCGCCGGGGTGCTTTTGAACATTCGCGTGGCTAAAGCTTGCGACGCCTTCTTCCGGATATTGGCGAAAGCCCGGGGTCGAAACGGTGCCCGGGGCAACGCAATTGACGCGAATGCCGTAAGGCGCCCATTCGACGGCGGTGGATTTTGACAGATTTTCGACAGCGGCCCGCGCTGCGCCGGTGTGGGCAATGCCCGGCATGCCGCGGTCGTGGATGGCGATGATGTTGACGATGTTGCCCTGTTGTTTTTTGTCGCGCCAGCGCTGGGCGGCGCGTTGCATCATGTACCAGGTGCCGTTCAAATTCGTATCGACAACGGCCTTCCAGCCCTTGTCTGAAAATTCGATGGCTTCCTGGGGGAACTGGCCACCGGCGTTGTTGACCAGAACGTCGAGGCGTCCGAAGCGTTCCCAGATTCCATCCATCAGATTTTCAACCTGGTCCGGGTCGCGAATGGACATCAACTGCATGTGCACCTTGGCACCAAGGGATTCAAAAAATTTGGCGGCAGAGGCCACGCGTTCCTCGTCGCGCCCGCAAATGGCCAGCGTCGCCCCAAGGCGGGCGAAAAGCGCTGCGATGCCGCGGCCAAGGCCGCTTCCAGCGCCGGAAACCAGCACCACCTTGTCTTTGAAAAGATCGTCCCGGTAGACGGTCGGCACATTGCGCAGGTCTTCATCGGATTGACCGATGCGCCAGACATCTGGATGGGGTGATTTTTTTGGCACGGTTGCGTTTCCTTGTTCTTACTTCGTCACCAGCCGCTTTGCGACTTCTTCCAGCATGACTTCCGTCGCGCCGCCACCGATGGCCAGGATGCGAACGTCGCGGAACATGCGTTCGATTGGTGTTTCACGAAGGTAACCGGCGCCACCGTGAAATTGCTGGCAGGCATAAAGCACTTCATTGGCAAGTTCGCCGCAAAACGCCTTCACCATCGAAACTTCTTTGATGCAGTCGCGTCCCTGGGCGTCCAGCCAGGCAGCGTGGTAGACAAGCTGACGTCCGGCTTCGATTTTGCCTGCCAGTTCGGCCAGTTTCTGGCGGATGGCCTGCAAGTCAAACAGTGCGCCGCCAAAGGCCTTGCGCGTGGTGACGTAATCGAGGGTCAGTTCCAGTGCCTTGTCGCAGGTCCCGATGGACATGCCGCCAAGGACGATGCGTTCGTTCTGAAAATTCTTCATGACGGCGTAGAAGCCCTTGTTCTCTTCGCCGAGGCGGTTTTCGACCGGTACGCGGCAGTCTTCGAAGATGAGTTCGGCGGTGTCGGAACACAGCCAGCCCTGTTTCTTCAGCGCACGCCCGGCGCGAAAGCCCGGCGTTCCCTTTTCGACAATAAACATCGAAATGCCACGGGAACCTTTCGCGCGTGGGTCCGTTCGCGCCGCCACGAAAAAAAGATCGGCGTGGATTCCGTTCGTGATGAACATCTTCGTGCCGTTGAGGACGTA
>CAYTAE010000032.1:0-11731 GCA_964435655.1 uncultured Rhodospirillaceae bacterium | reverse complement strand
TGGCAGCAGGGAACGCCGGTTAACCTGGAACGTGCGATGCAGATCGGGGACGAATTGGGTGGCCATTTTGTTTCCGGGCATATCGATGGCACCGCCGAAATTCTTAACTGCACACCAGAAGGAGACAGCCTGCGTTTTCACCTTGCGGTGCCGATGGCACTCAGCCCCTATCTGGCGCCAAAGGGTTCCGTTACCCTTGACGGGGTTTCGCTTACGGTCAACGGCGTTGAAGGAGACGTCTTCGATGTCAATATCATCCCGCAGACCCAGCGGGAGACGGCCTTTGGAATTGCCAGGAAGGGGACGCATGTGAACGTGGAAGTTGATCTTCTCGCACGCTATCTTGCTCGCCTTCTGAAAAGGGATTAGTGCCGGTGTCAAATTCGCCCTCTCTTTCCGCGATTGAAGAAATCATCGCAGCGGCTCGTGAAGGCCAGATGTTTATTCTCGTCGACGATGAAGACCGCGAAAACGAAGGCGATCTTGTTATCCCTGCCGAGAAAATAACGCCGGAAGCCGTTAATTTTATGGCAAAATATGGGCGTGGGCTGGTCTGTCTGGCACTTTCTTCCGAGCGGATTGAAGCTCTAAATTTGCCTTTGATGAGTACGCATAACCAATCGCGCCATCAAACAGCCTTCACGGTTTCGATTGAGGCACGCGAAGGGGTGACGACGGGAATTTCCGCAGCCGATCGGGCCCGGACGATTGCCGTTGCCATCGACCCGGACCAGGGTAGTGAGGCGACGGTCTCACCGGGCCATGTGTTTCCACTCGCTGCGGAAGCAGGCGGTGTTCTCGTTCGTGCCGGTCACACGGAAGCGGCCGTGGATATTTCTAGGCTTGCGGGGCTTAACCCTTCCGGCGTGATTTGCGAGATCATGAACGATGACGGCACGATGGCGCGCCTTCCGGATTTAATGACCTTTGCCAAAACCCATGGACTGAAGATCGGAACGATTGCCGACCTCATTGCCTATCGTCGCCGCAACGAAGTCCTGATCGAACGCACCGCTGAAACGGAAATCATCAGCCGGCATGGCGGTGCGTTCCGTGTGGTTGTTTACCGAAATAAAATTACCGGTGCCGAACATGTGGCCTTGGTGAAAGGCGATCCGGCACAGTCGGGAGCGGTGCCGGTTCGCATGCATGCGCTGAACGTTTTTACCGATATTCTTGGCGAAGATGGCGAGGGGCGGGGCAGTGAATTTCAATCGGCGCTTCGGTTGATCGGCAAGCGGGATCGCGGGGTTGCGGTTCTTATCCGCGAGGCAACACCGTCGAATCTTTCCGCGCGCGTAAGGGCACGTCAGCAAAAGACGCCGGCGAAAGAAGGAGGCGTTAAAATATCCAGCGAACTTCGCGACTATGGAATTGGTGCCCAGATTTTACTCGACCTGGGTGTTCGGGATATGGTTCTGCTTTCGAACCGATTGCATACGATCATCGGCCTTGAAGGCTATGGTCTCCGCCTTGTAGGCCAGGAAGCTATTCCACCGGATGACGGGAAGGCGTAACCCATGAACGACGAACCCCTTCACGTCCTGATCGTTGAGGCGGACTTCTACAAAGATATTTCGGATGCGCTTGTCCAGGGCGCAATTGCGGTTCTGGATGCTGCGGGTGCCAGTTACGAACGTCTGGCCGTTCCCGGTGCCTTCGAAATACCGGCAGCGATCAGTATGGCATTGCGGTCCCGGCAATTTCACTCAGGCGAAAAGCGCTTCGATGGCTATCTTGCGCTTGGCTGTGTTATTCGGGGGGAAACCTCTCATTACGATCATATCTGTGAAGAAAGCGCACGCGCGCTTCAGTCGCTTGCCAACGCACATTCCCTTGCGCTTGGCTATGGTATTCTTACCGTCGAGAACGAGGAGCAGGCCTGGGCGCGTGCTACCGTCGATCAGGGCAACAAAGGTGGCGACGTTGCTCGGGCATGTCTGCGTATGATCGCAGTTAAGCAACGTTTTCATTTGCACCCGCGATGACGTTCCCTTCTCACGAAATCGGAAAAGAGGATGCGGCATCGGATGATGTCGTGCAGCGCCATGCCTTGCGGCGCAGTCTGGCGCGTTTGGTGGCTGTGCAGGCGCTCTATCAGGTTGAAATGACGGCCGCGTCGGCCAGGCATGTTGTCGACGAATTTTTGGCCACTTGTCAGAGCGGCGTTTTCGAGGGGCAGTCGTCCGAAGCGGACCTTGTGAAATTTGAAGCGATCGTCCTGGGTGTGGAAGAACGAAAATCGGAACTCGACGAACATATTGCCGGTTCACTTTCGCAGGATTGGAAGCTGGAAAGGCTGGCGGCCGTCCTGCGAGCGATCCTGCGCGCGGCCAGTTTTGAGTTGATGTCGGCGCTAGATGTGCCGGCACGAGTCGTCATCAATGAATATGTTGCTCTTGCACATGCGTTCTTCGAGGGAGACGAGCCGGGCTTTGTAAACGGGATACTCGATCGCCTTGCGCGTGTGCTGCGTGCACCGGAGATGGAGAAGGCAAAAGGTGAATGATCGGCGCCTTCCAGACGAATTTGACCTGATCGCCCGTTACTTTGCTCCCTTGACGAAGGGATTTCCGGGCGCCTTCGCGCTTGGTGATGATGGTGCCGTTCTTCACCCGGAACCGGGTCACGATATTGTGGCAACGGCAGACACGATGGTGGCGGATGTCCATTTTTTCAACAGCGATCCTCCCGCCCTCATTGCCCGCAAACTGCTTCGCGTTAATCTTTCCGATCTGGCGGCAATGGGCGCGCGGCCACGCCACTATTTGCTGACGCTGGCACTACCAAAGGATATAGATGCGGAATGGGTGGCGGCTTTTGCGGCAGGCCTTGCAGAAGACCAGGGCCTTTACGGTATCGCTCTGGCGGGTGGGGATACGGTCGCAACTTCGGGTCCAGCGACGCTTACCCTTGCGGCGCTTGGCGACGTGCCGGCGGGAAAGGCGCTTCGCCGGTCCGGTGCGCAAAAAGGGGACTGGATTTATGTGACCGGCACTCTTGGCGATGGGGCGCTTGGCCTGGCTGTGTTGCAGGGGGGGCTTGTCCATCTCTCTAAGGTCCACGCAACGCATCTTATCGACCGCTATCGTTTGCCCAGGCCGCGTCTTGCCATCGGCAGGAAGCTTCTCGACTGCGCCCATGCCGTCATCGACATTTCCGATGGTCTCGTTGCCGATCTTGGCCATGTTGCGGATCAATCCGGTTGCGGCGCGACGGTCGAAGCGGCGCGTCTACCGCTTTCGGCGGCCGCCACCGCGGCTCTGGAAAAAGATTCAGATCTGCTTGCGGCGATCCTTGGCGGTGGCGACGATTACGAACTTCTCTTCACCATTGCCCAGGAAAAAAAGGAAGCACTGACATTCCTGGTGGCAGATGAAGCGGTGAAAATCACCTGTATCGGCCGGATTGAGGCCATGGGCGGGGTTCGTATTTTGGATGCACAAGGGGATGAAATTCCTCTTAAATCTACCGGTTTCCGCCATTTTTAAGGGGTGTTCGTGAGCGAAGTCCCTCCCGGCGCGCAATTTGTTCAACGAAAATTTACGAAATTCGCGTATCTCATTTTCTTGAAGCATCGTCAGCAAGATAGAAAGCGAGACGTTGAGCAAAGGCATGGGGATGAAGGGATGGCCAGTGGTTCGACTTGCCATGGTCGGGCTGGCATTGAGCGTTGGGCTTATGATGGCACTGCCTGCTTGGGCGGCAGATGCCGAGGCGGACGTGTCGGCGATTCATTTCATCAAACTTGGTGCCTTCGTTATTCCAGAGGTGAATGGCAATCAGGTCACACGACATATTGCGTTGGAGATTTCCCTTGAAGTCACCGGTGATGAAAAAAAAGCAGAAGTCGAATATATGCTGCCACGTGTTAAAGACACGATTTTGCGCGTCTTGCACAAACACATGTCACGTCGGCGTGCGCCGGATGCTTCTCAGGACCTTTTGAAGCTCAAGCACAAAATCCGGAGGGCCGGAAACGCACTCCTTGGCGACGGCATGATCAACGAAGTCCTGATCGAAAATACCCTGGAACGCAAGCTTCTCTGAGGTTAGATGCCGTTTCCATGTGGGGCATTGTTATGCGGGCTTGCGAAGTTTTGCCTCGCCGCCTGTGTCTTCCAGATAGACTTCGCCGCCGCCTTCGCGGAATTTTTGTGACATTTCCTTCATGCCGCTTTTGGCATAGTCGCGGACTTCGTGTGAAATTTTCATGGAGCAGAACTTTGGGCCGCACATCGAACAGAAGTGAGAAAGCTTCGCGCCTTCCGCGGGCAAAGTCTGGTCGTGGAACGATGTTGCCGTTTCCGGGTCCAGAGAAAGATTGAACTGATCTCTCCAGCGAAACTCAAACCGCGCCTTGCTTAGGGCGTCGTCCCGCGCTTGCGCCTGGGGGTGGCCTTTTGCAAGATCGGCGGCATGGGCGGCAAGTTTGTACGTGACGACACCTGTCTTGACGTCGTCTCGGTCGGGAAGGCCCAGATGTTCTTTTGGCGTCACATAGCAAAGCATGGCGCAGCCATACCAGCCGATCATGGCGGCACCGATGGCGCTTGTAATGTGATCGTAGCCGGGGGCGATGTCCGTTGTAAGCGGCCCAAGGGTATAAAACGGTGCTTCATCGCAATGGCGCAGTTGTTCGTCCATGTTTGCCTTGATTTTGTGCATCGGCACATGGCCCGGTCCTTCGATCATGACCTGGACGTCGAAACGCTGCGCGATCTTGCAGAGCTCACCAAGGGTTCGAAGTTCTGCGAATTGGGCATCATCATTGGCGTCTGCGATGGAGCCAGGCCGCAAGCCATCGCCAAGGGAGAAGCTGACATCATAGGCCGCCATGATTTCGCAGATTTCCTCAAAATGCGTGTAGAGGAAATTCTGCTGGTGGTGGGCAAGGCACCACTTCGCAAGAATGGCTCCGCCGCGTGAGACAATTCCGGTAACGCGCGTTGCCGTCATGGGGATGTATTCCAAAAGCACCCCGGCGTGGATTGTGAAGTAATCGACGCCCTGTTCCGCCTGTTCGATCAGCGTGTCCCGGTAAACTTCCCAGCTAAGGTCTTCGGCCTTGCCGTTGACTTTTTCAAGCGCCTGATAAATTGGGACCGTTCCAATTGGAACCGGCGAATTGCGCAGAATCCACTCCCGGATGTTGTGAATGTTTTTTCCGGTTGAGAGGTCCATGACGGTGTCGGTGCCCCAGCGCGTGGCCCAAACCATTTTATCGACTTCCTCGGCGGCGGTAGAGGCGATTGCCGAATTGCCGATATTGGCATTGATCTTCACAAGAAAATTGCGACCGATCACCATCGGCTCGCTTTCCGGATGGTTGATGTTGGCGGGAAGAATGGCGCGCCCACGGGCAATCTCGTCGCGAACGAATTCCGGTGTGACACAATCGGGGATGGCGGCACCGAAGGCTTCGCCGTCGCGCGCATGGAGGGACGCTTCTGCGGCCCGACCTAAGTTTTCCCGGATGGCGACATATTCCATTTCCGGAGTGACGATACCGGCGCGTGCATAATGCAACTGCGTTACGCATTTTCCCGCTTTTGCGCGTAGTGGTTGCCGGTTGCCCCGGGAAAAACGCTCAAAGGTGATGGTTTCGTTTGCTTTTGCCCCATTGTCTTCGGGACGCGCGGTACGGCCTGCATAAGCGGCAACGTCGCCCCGTTCCTCGATCCAGGTCTGGCGCAGGGAGGGGAGGCCCTGGCGAATATCAATCTTTGCTTCTGTATCCGTATAGGGGCCGGAAGGATCATAGCTGCGAACCGCCGGTTCGCCTGCCGAAAGCGCCGTTTCGCGCATGGCGACGCGAAGTTCCGGGTGGAGCCGGCCTTGGATATAAATCTTTTTTGAGGCGGGCAATGGCCCCATCGTGACGGAAAAATCGCCTGGGTGCGACATTGGGGGGTCTCCTGCAATCGGCTTGTTTCAAGGAGATCCGAGGTCAGTGCAGTCAGAAAAGAAGGCGGTTAAAATATTCGCATGGCCGAGAATTGGCTTCTCTAGCACGGCGATCCCCGCGTTCCTTCCCTCCGCCGGTTTGCCCGGATCAGGTTCAAAGGGTTGCAGGGCAAGGCCATGCTCTCAACCCGCTAGACGGGTGCGGGTACCCCCAGGAACTTGGACTTATGGTGGGGCCTTGACCGTTCAGGGTCAAGGGGGATGAGAGGTGGCTTGCGCCGCGTTTCCGATTCTGTCATTTTCCGCGCGATTCGATGCCACGCAAAGCCCCTTAAGCTACGCCATAGAGGGCGTCGCCATCTGGGGCGACAAGGGACGAAGATCCAAGGGGAATACGAATGGAGAATTTGCTGTACTACGTTATCGCTTGCGGTGGGCTGGCGGTGCTTTACGGAATTATCACAAGCCGCCAGATTTTAAGTGCGCCTACGGGCACGGACCGTATGCGCGAGATTGCTGCCGCTATTCAAGAAGGGGCGGGTGCATATCTCAACCGTCAATACAGCACAATTGCCCTTGTTGGCGTCGTGATTGGACTGCTTTTGTGGTGGCAGCTTGGCCTTTACAGTGCGGCTGGCTACCTCATCGGCGCCGTTCTTTCGGGCGTGGCCGGTTATGTCGGAATGTACATTTCGGTTCGGGCAAACATCCGCACGGCCGAAGCCGCACGCACAGGCCCGCATCCGGCGTTGCAGGTTGCGTTCCGCTCTGGCGCGGTGACGGGTTTTCTCGTCGTCGGTCTTGGTCTGCTTGG
Source organism: uncultured Rhodospirillaceae bacterium (assembly GCA_964435655.1). GTDB lineage: Bacteria > Pseudomonadota > Alphaproteobacteria. The sequence goes on along the minus strand of CAYTAE010000032.1, from coordinate 5,010 downwards.
CGTCGGTGGTTATTACCAGTTTCTGTTGCAAGCGGGCTTTGAAGGGCGCGATCTGATCGTTCCCCTGGTGGCTCTCAGCTTTGGTGCCTCGCTCATTTCGATTTTTGCGCGCCTGGGTGGCGGCATCTTTACGAAAGGGGCCGATGTCGGCGCCGACCTCGTTGGCAAGATCGAAGCCGGTATCCCCGAGGATGATCCCAGAAACCCGGCGGTCATTGCAGATAACGTTGGTGACAATGTCGGCGACTGTGCCGGCATGGCAGCCGATTTGTTTGAGACTTATGCCGTAACGATCGTTGCGACGATGTTGCTGGCATCCCTCTTCTTCACCGGTGAAGTGCAGTCGCTGATGATGCTGTTGCCGCTTGCGATTTGCGGGGCTTGCATTCTTGGGTCAGTCGCGGGGACGTTCTTCGTCCGTCTTGGGAAGTCCGAGAACATCATGGCCGCCCTCTACAAGGGGCTGTTGGCCTCTGCCGTTATTTCGGCCGGGGTTATCGGTTGGCTCTTTCACCATCTGGGAATTTTTGAACAGAGCTTCGTGATTGGCTCGCTTGCCTTTACCGGCTACGACCTTTTCTATTCTGCTCTTACGGGCCTGGTTGTGACGGGGCTTCTCGTCTGGATCACGGAATATTACACGTCCACGAGTTTCCGCCCGGTCATGAGCATTGCGAAGGCATCGACAACCGGCCATGGGACAAACGTCATCCAGGGCCTTGCTGTTTCTATGGAAGCGACGGCTTTGCCGATAATCGTTATTTGTGCCGCCATCATCTTCACCTATATGAGCGCTGGACTCTTTGGTGTCGCGATCGCCGCGACCGCCATGCTGGCACTTGCTGGTGTGGTTGTGGCTCTTGATGCGTATGGCCCGGTTACGGACAATGCCGGTGGCATTGCCGAGATGGCGGAATTGCCCGAAGACGTTCGCAAAACGACGGATGCCCTCGACGCAGTTGGCAATACGACGAAGGCGGTGACGAAAGGCTACGCCATCGGTTCTGCCGCTCTTGCGGCTCTGGTCCTTTTCGCGGCGTATGTGGAGGATATCCACCATTACTTCCCCGATCAGGAAACGAGCTTCAGCCTGCAGGACCCGTATGTTGTGATCGGCCTGTTCCTGGGCGGGATGTTGCCTTATCTCTTTGGTGCCCTTTCCATGATGGCGGTTGGCCGGGCGGCGGGTTCCGTCGTCATTGAGGTTCGCCGTCAGTTCAAGGAAATCACTGGCATCATGGAAGGCAAGGCCAAGCCGGATTACAGCCGTGCCGTTGACCTTCTTACCCGTTCGGCCATCAAGGAAATGATTATACCTTCGATGTTGCCTGTGCTGGCACCGGTCATCCTTTATTTCGTCATCGATTTCGTTGCTGGACAGGCAGCCGCCTTTACGACATTGGGCGCGATGTTGCTGGGCACGATTGTGACCGGCATTTTCGTCGCCATTTCGATGACGTCGGGTGGTGGTGCTTGGGACAATGCGAAGAAGTATGTCGAAGAGGGAAATTTCGGGGGCAAGAACTCCGAAGCCCATCATGCGGCCATCACCGGCGATACGGTCGGAGACCCGTACAAGGACACCGCTGGTCCTGCTATCAACCCGATGATCAAGATCATCAACATCGTCGCTCTTCTATTGCTGACGGTGCTTGCAGCCTAAAAAGCGGGTGCACATAGTTTCAAGAAAAAGCCCCGAGAAATCGGGGCTTTTTTTTGCTTTGGCGGGCATGCCGTGTTTCGAGAAGATTAATTAAAAATATTCTCGATCCCGCCGAACATTTCCTCAATTGCCGAAGGTTTTTTGCCGGGGGTTGGGGTCTTGCGAGAAATCATCTCGACGACCCGGCCGTTCCGAAGGTCGTATTGATAAATGTTTTGTACGATGCCCTTCTCGTCAAAATCGACGGCGATAATTTTTCGACTGATGACTTGCGGGTCCCGGAAAGTCTTTTTTTGCACCCTCTCGCTGATGTAATACCAGGTGCGATCATCAAAGGTCGCGCGGACAGAGGGGGTGCCGATTATTTCTGCCACGTCCTCATGGGTTTGCACGCCGGGCTGGATCGTTGCAAGCGCATCCTGATCGGGCGCGTTGCCACGCTTCAAGATGGTGGGCGTGCATGCCGTGAGGCTCCAGGCGAACAACAAGGCTCCAAGGATCCCATAGGGCCGGAGATGATTTTGCTTCATTTCACTCAATTCGCTGCTGGTAGGGTAAGCGCCAATCCCGCATAATTCTTTCCATTCGAGGGTCGGCCATGGCTGCCCGAGAAAACACTGGAAGTTCTGTCTTGTCAATCATTCCACTAGGTGGTTGTTGGCCTTTTGAAGGAAGGGTGGGGGATGCGTTTTGCCAAGCTGATTAATCCGTTTTCTGCCGAAGGTCCGGGACGGGCACTTTATGTGCGGATTGTCACCCAGGCGCGTCAGCCGGAATTCTATCGCCATTGTGGGGTGCCGGACACCCTGGATGGGCGCTTCGAGATGCTGGCCCTGCACATGTTTCTCGTCCTTCGCCGGTTGAAGGACGAAGATGCGGCAGCGCTTTCCCAGGAGCTGCTCGACACGCTGTTTGCGGACATGGATGAAAACCTCCGCGAGATGGGTGTGGGAGACCTCTCCGTCGGCAGGCGGGTCAAACAGATGGCCGACGCCTTCTATGGGCGTATTGCCGCTTATGAGGATGGCCTGAACGGTGAAGCAGGGGTTCTTGAGGCTTCGCTGGCGCGCAATCTGTTCGGGACGGTGGAAGCGCCCCCTGCGGCGCTGAGAGCCCTGGCAGCCTATTTGCAGCGCGAGGCGGGAAGCTTGGCCGCCTTGGATATGAAGGCCGTTTGTGCTGGCGAGGTTGCCTTTGGCCCGCCACCGAAGGTTGAGGAAGGGCAGAAAGGATAAAAAAATGGGAGCGTCGGCCCAGGTTGAATTCTCGCGGCTGATTTCGACGGCGGAAATCGTCGAGAAAGCAACCGTTTTTACGGTTGAAGCGGATAAAGCTGAGCGCGCAGGCCTGGCCGAACGGTTCGACTTAAGGGCCCTTCATCGCCTTTTGGCAGAACTGCTGATTACGCCGGAGGCAGGCGCTCTGCTTCGCCTGGATGGGCATCTGACGGCCGATGTCGTCCAGACTTGCGTTGTTTCCCTTGCCGATGTTGCCACGTCGGTCGATGTGCGCTTCTCCCTTCGTTTTTCCCCGGAGGTGACCCCAGAGCCGTGTGAAATTCTCATTGCCCCCGGCGAGGATGACCCGCCAGAGCTTTTGGTGGGGGAAAGCCTGGATCTGGGCAGAATTGTTGCCGAGCAATTGGCCATAGCCCTGGATCCCTATCCACGCCTTTCAGGGGCCAAGATGGCTGAATTTAAGGGAAAATCTGCCGAAAAACAGGAGCCGGTCTCACCCTTTGCGGCTCTTTCCGTCCTGAAGGATAGGCAATAGGGGGCGCTTGGCAGCTTGCCGTGCGGCGTTTTTTTGTTTAATTAGACGGCCTTGCTTCATTGAAAGAGTACGACGATGGCGGTTCCGAAAAAGAAAGTCTCCCAATCGCGCAGAAACATGCGGCGGTCCCATGACGCGTTAAAGCCGGTCAATTATATGGAATGTCCGAATTGCGGCGAACTGAAGCGCTCGCATCACGTTTGTTCCGCCTGTGGCCAGTATCGTGGTCGCGACGTCGTGGAAAGCAAGGAAGCGATCTGACCAGCCGCCTTGTTCGGCTGAAGGGGGTGGGTGCGTGAGCACGGCATTGACAATCGCGCTTGACGCGATGGGCGGGGATCATGCGCCTTCAATCGTTGTTGACGGTGCCAGTCTGGCCCGTGAACGCTTCCCTGATCTTCGCTTTATTCTGTTCGGTGACGAAGCCCGCTTGCTGCCGCTGGTCGCAAAGTACCCAAAGCTTCTCGAATGCTCCGAAATTCGTCATACGGATCAGGCCGTGGCGAACGACATGAAGCCGTCGATGGCGCTTCGCAATGCTAAAAATTCAAGCATGCGTCTCGCCATCAACGCCGTTCATGACGGCGAAGCGCAGGGCATTGTCTCGGCCGGTAATACGGGCGCGCTGATGGTCCTCGCGACGGTGGTCCTGAAAACCTTGCCCGGCATCAATCGACCAGCGATTGCAGGCTATCTTCCAAGCATGCGAGGTGACGTCGTGATGCTTGACCTGGGCGCGAATCTGGATTGCGATGCCGACAATCTTGTCCAATTTGCCATCATGGGCGATCTGTTCGCAAAGACAGTTCTGGGACTTCCGGAACCGGTTGTGGGCCTTCTTAATGTCGGTTCGGAAGAGCAGAAGGGCCATGAATCCGTGCGAGAGGCCGCAGCGGTCTTGCGGGACTCCGACTTTCCCGTAAAATTCCATGGGTTTATCGAGGGGAACGATGTTCTGGAAGGCAAGGTGGACGTGGTGGTTATCGATGGTTTTGCGGGCAATGTCGCATTGAAAACCGTCGAAGGCGTTGTGAAATTTTACAGCAATGTCATGACGAAAGCCTTTCAGGGTTCCTTCCTTGCGCGCATTGGGTACCTTTTGGCACGGGCCACCCTTCGCAAGGCACGTCAAAGGGTTGATCCCCGTCAATACAACGGCGCCATGCTTCTGGGTTTAAACGGTGTGGTCGTAAAATCGCATGGGGGTGCCGACGCCATTGGATTTGCAAACGCCATCGGGGTTTCGGCAGACATGTTGGGTTACGGATACAATGACAAAATCATTGCCGAATTTGAACGTGTGAATGCTCACCGTGCGTCCTTGGAAAAAGCGACACCGTCCGCATGACAGGTTATGCGCGAATTGTTGGTTGCGGAGCCTACCTTCCGGAACGAATTTTAACGAATGCCGAACTTGCAAAGACGGTCGACACCTCGGACGAATGGATCGTCGCGCGCACCGGGATTGAAAAGCGGCACATTGCAGCGGAAGGGGAGACGACGTCGGATCTTGCCACCCACGCCGCCGTTGCGGCACTTCGCCATGCTGGCCTGAAAATTGATGACATCGCCCT
>CAYTAE010000031.1:8084-11951 GCA_964435655.1 uncultured Rhodospirillaceae bacterium | reverse complement strand
GAGAAGGGCACGCCGAAATGTTCAAGCTCCAACACCGCCGGAATAGCACTGCGGCACATATATTCGATGGCGTCCTGATCGCCCAGCCAGTCCGACCCCTTGACGGTGTCGTACATGTGATAGCGCCAGGCGTCCTCGGTCACATTGCCAAGGGCGGCGCTGATGCCGCCTTGGGCAGCAACCGTGTGGCTTCGGGTTGGGTAAACCTTCGAGATGCAGGCCGTCTTGAGGCCGGCGGCGGTCATGCCAAGGGTTGCGCGCAGACCGGCGCCGCCGGCGCCGACGACAACGGCATCATAAGTGTGGTCGATGATATCGTAGGCTGCCATTTTTCCTAGCCTTGAAATGCAATCTTGAGAACGCTGAACACGGTGGCCACCCCCAGAAGGAGGCAGGCGAATTTGACGACAAGAATCGCCGCAAGTTTCCCGCCCTTGTGGTGGAGGTAGTCTTCAAAAACGACCTGAAGGCCAAGCTGTGCGTGATAGAAGCTGATCGTCAGGAAAAGAATAAGCAGCACGGCCGGCACGGGCGATCCGATCCAGGCAAGGACGGTCGCATGGTCGGCCCCGATCAGGCAAAGCAGGCTGGCAACGAACCAAAGCGTCAATGGCACAAGGGCAATGGCCGTGACGCGCTGGGCCCACCAATGGCCAACGCCTTCCTTCGCCGAACCAAGGCCGCGGGCCTGGTGCAGGGGGGTGCGCATGGTCATAGGCTGGCTCCGATCCGCCCGGCGTCGAGAATCCCGGTGCCGACAAGCCAGGTCAGCAGCGTCAGGGCCGCCGCCACGGCCAGGGTGATCCAGCCGCTTGTTGCAACCTGGGCGGGCGCGAAGCCGAAACCGACATCCCACAACAAATGCCGAACCCCGTTCGCCAGATGATAGAAAAGCGCCGCCGTCCAGCCGCAAAGCAAGGCACGCCCCAGCCACGAGTCGTTGAAGGCTTGGATGGTTGCAAAGGCTTCCGGCCCTTGGGCCGCCGCCACGATCCATAAGGCAAGCTGTAGCGCGCCCAAGGCCAGCAGGATGCCGGTCAGGCGATGGAGGGTCGACATCACCGACGTGATTTGTGGCCGGTAAATCTGCAGATGGGGTGAAAGCGGGCGTTTCCCCATGACTAGTCGGTGCCTCGTGGAAAATGGGTGGGGTCGTATGACCTGCCGCGTGGGCCGGTACGCGGCCTCAAGGTGTAGCCTGCCGCCTTGGCGGAAGTCAACTTCGGGAAAGGCGTGGTTTTCTAAGGCGTCAGCGCGGCAGCAGGACCGTGTAATCTAGGTCTAGAACGACGGAAGGGTCGTATTTTCCATCGTCCCCCTTGTAGGGGAACCCGGCGCAGGGTCGGTCTTTTGTGGCCACGGTCCGCAGCCGCAGGGCGCCCAGGCTGTCCCAGCCATCAATCGGTGTTTTTTCCAATATCTGCGACCACGCATAGACCGTGTCGCCGGCAAAACAGGGGTTCACATGGGCGCCGCCATTGATGGCGGCAATGCGAAAGGCGTTGCCAAGGCCGTTGAAACTCAGGCTTCGGGCGATGCTGATGATGTGACCGCCATAGACGATGCGCTTGCCAAAGCGGCCTTCGCGTTCCGCATGCTGGTTGAAATGCACGCGCGCCGTGTTCTGGTAGAGCCGCGTGGCCAGGCCGTGTTCGGCCTCCTCGATCGTCATGCCATCGACATGATCGATTTTCTCGTCGATTTCGTAATCGTCGAAACGAAAAGGAGATCCGGCAAGCTGGTTGTCATAAAGGTTGAACTTGATCTCTGCCGGAAGGGTCTGTTTTGTCAGGGTGACCTTTTCAGGCAGATCGGGAATGACGGGTTTGGGCGCTGGTGCGTTTGCATCGCGTTTGCGGACCATGACCCATCGGATAAATTCCAGCACCGTTTGGCCGCGCTGGTTGACGCCTTTTGACCGGACATAGACGACGCCCGTCTTGCCGTTTGAATTTTCTTTTTTGCCGATGACCGTTGAGACCGTCGAAAGCGTGTCATTGGGAAAAGCGGGGACGCTGAAACGGCAATCCGCATAGCCCAGATTGGCGATGGCGTTGAGCGAGATGTCCGGCACCGTTTTTCCAAAAACGACGTGAAAGACAAGCAGGTCGTCGATGGGTGCGTCCCGATACCCGATGCTGCGTGCAAACTGGTTCGACGATTGGACGGCAAAGCGGGAACCGTAAAGCGCCGTATAAAAGGCAACGTCCCCATCGGTAATCGTTCGCGGGGTTGCGTGGACGATTTTCTGACCGATTTCGAAATCTTCGAAAAAATTGCCGGCATTCGCTTTCGTCACGAGGCTGCTTCCTTTTCCATTTCCAAAATGGCCGTAGCCATCTGCACCATGCGCTCTGCGTTCTGGACATGCAGGTTTTCGATCAGCTTGCCGTCGACGACGACAACGCCTTTTCCTTCGCTCGCCGCCGCCTTATGGGCGTCGATGATTTTGTGGGAAAAGGCAATCTCTGCCTCGGAGGGCGCAAAGGCCGTGTTGGCCGCGCCGATCTGTTTCGGGTGGATCAGGGTCTTGCCGTCGAAACCAAGCTCGACCCCCTGGCGGCAGGAATCCGCAAAGCCGTCCGCGTCGCCAAGGTCCAGATAGACGCCATCGACGATGGCCAGGTCAAAGGCGCGCGCGGCGAGAAGGCAAATACTCAGGCTGGTCAGCATCGGCAGGCGCATGGGCGTGTGCGCTGCGTGCAAGTCCTTTGCCAGATCGGACGTGCCCATGACGAACCCGCCGAGTCTGGGGCTTGCGCCCGCGATTTCTTCGGCGTGGAGAATGCCGGCGGGCGTTTCCATCATGCACCAGATGGTCAAATCATCCGGCGCACCGTTTGCGACCAAGGTGGCTTCTGCCTCGCGCACCTGTTCGGCGTTGTCGACCTTGGGCAGCAACACGCCGTGCGCCCCGGCGGTCGCGGCGGCGACCAGATCGGCTTGACCCCAGGGCGTGTCGGCGCCATTGACCCGAAGCAAAATCTCGCGCTTGCCATAGCCACCGGTTTTCAGGGCTTCGCAGACCTGATCGCGGCCGGCTTCTTTTGCGTCTGGGGCAACGGCGTCTTCAAGGTCAAAGATCAGGCCGTCGGTGGGAAGGCTGCGGGCCTTTTCAAGGGCACGCGCATTCGATCCCGGCATGTAGAGGACGCTGCGGCGGGGGCGGGCGGTTTTGGGCATGAAGTACCTCGTCTGCGGTCGGCGGCGGGGGCGTGCCTGAGATTATCGAAAAGCTTTAGACCGAAGCAAGGGGCCTAAGCATCGGTGCGTGCGTCTCAGCCAAGATGGTCCTGGATGAGGGTTTCTGCAATCTGCACGGCGTTTAAGGCGGCGCCTTTGCGCAGATTGTCGGCGACGATCCACAAATTCAGGCCGTTCTCGACGGTCGGATCCTTGCGGATTCGCGAAACGAAGACCGGCTCTTCGCCATTGCATTCCTGGGGCGTGACATAGCCGTCTTCGGTTCGGTAATCGACCACGGAAACGCCGGGGAACGCCTTGAGAGCCTCGCGAGCCTGCTTCACCGTGATCGCGTCTTCAAAGGTCACATTGACGGCTTCCGCGTGGCCGATGAAGACCGGCACGCGCACACAGGTTGCTGTGACGGAAATGTTGGGGTCCAGAATCTTCTGGGTCTCGACCGCCATCTTCCATTCTTCCTTGGTGTCGCCGTTTTTAAGGAAAACGTCGATTTGCGGAATGACGTTAAACGCGATCTGTTTTGGAAATTCTTCTTTTTCGACTGGGGTGTTGACGTAGATCGCGCGGGTCTGGTTGAACAGCTCGTCCATCGCCTTGCGCCCGGCGCCGGAAACGGATTGATAGGTGGAAACTACAACCCGCTGGATGCGCGCCAGATCGTGA
>CAYTAE010000031.1:1326-8074 GCA_964435655.1 uncultured Rhodospirillaceae bacterium | reverse complement strand
AGCGGCTTTAGGGCCATCACCATCTGGATGGTTGAACAATTCGGATTGGCGATGATGTTGCGCGCGCGATAATCGGCGATGGCCTCGCCATTGACCTCGGGCACGACCAGCGGCACGTCGGGGTCCATCCGGAAATGCGACGTGTTGTCGATGACGACAGCACCTGCCGCTGCGGCCCGGGGTGCATGTTTTTCTGAAACGGCGGCCCCCGGTGAGAAAAGGGCAATGTCGATGCCTGCGAAATCGAATGTCGCCAGCGACTGCACCTTCAAGGGCGTGTCTTCGCCGAAAGAAACTTCGCGGCCTTTGGAGGTCTCGGAAGCGAGGGCGACGACGTCGTCGGCGGGAAACGCGCGCTCAGCAAGAATCTGCAGCATTTCGTGGCCGACGGCGCCAGTCGCGCCGACAATGGCAATGCGATATCCCATGGTTTTTAGCGTCCAGATTTATTCAGAGGGGAACAGGATTAGATACGCGCGAAACGCCCTTTTTTCAAGGGCGCCGCACGCCTTAAGGGGCAAGCTTGTCGAGTTCGCGCAGCAGGGCTTCGCCCATGACCGGGGTCGAGACCCTGGCCATGCCCGGTTGCATGATGTCGGCCGTGCGCAGGCCACCGTCAAGAACATGGCGGACCGCCGTTTCGATGGCGTCGGCTTCACTCTGCAGGTCGAAGGAATACCGCAGCAGCATGGCAAAGCTTAAAATCGTTGCCAGCGGGTTGGCGATGCCCTGGCCGGTGATATCCGGCGCGCTCCCGTGGACCGGCTCGTAAAGGGCGCGGCTGCGTCCGTTGGCGTCGGCCTGGCCGAGAGAAGCGGAAGGCAACATGCCGAGGGAGCCGGTCAACATCGCCGCTTCGTCCGACAGCATGTCGCCGAAAAGATTGTCCGTGACAATCACGTCGAACTGTTTCGGTTCGCGCACCAGTTGCATGGCGCAATTGTCGGCGTACATGTGGGTCAGCGTCACGTCGCCATATTCCGCCGCGTGCAGCTTGGTTACGTCTTCCCGCCAAAGAAGTCCGCTTTCCATCACGTTGCTTTTTTCGACGGAACAGACGCGGTTGTCGCGTTTTCGGGCAAGGTCGAAAGCGACCCGCGCGACGCGGAGGATTTCTTCCGTCGTGTAAACCTGGGTGTTGACGCCACGGCGTTCGCCTTTGCCGGTTTCTTCGATGCCTCGCGGCTCGCCGAAATAGATGCCGCCGGTCAGTTCGCGCACAATCAGAATGTCGAGGCCGGCCACGCGATCGCGTTTCAGGGCCGAGGCGTCGGCCAGGGCATCGAAGACAATCGCCGGGCGCAGATTGGCAAACAGGCCCATTTCCTTGCGGATGCGAAGGAGGCCCCGCTCCGGCTTTTTGTCGAAGGGAAGCGCGTCCCATTTTGGTCCGCCGACGGCGCCCAGAAGCACGGCGTCCGCCGCCAGTGCGTGCGCCATTGTTGCGTCAGAGAGCGGCGTGCCCTCGGCGTCATAGGCGCTGCCGCCGATGAGGCCTTCCTCGATTTCGAATTGCACATCCCGGTGCGTGTCCAGCCAGTGGATCAGATGGCGAACTTCCGCCATCACCTCTGGGCCGATGCCGTCGCCAGGCAAAAGAAGCAACTTTCCGATTTGCGCCATCGTTTTCGTTATCCGGTTATGGGAAAAAAGTTACGCAACAAGCCAGGGATGCATCTCGCACTGACGCGCTTCAAAGGCGGCAATCTTGTCTTCCTTCTGCAGCGTTAACGCGATGTCGTCGAGGCCTTCCAGTAGGCAGCGTTTTAGGAAGGGGTCGATCTCGAAGGAAAAAACACTGCCATCGCCGCGCGTGACCGTCTGGGCTTCGAGGTTGATGGCAAGCGACCCGTCGCGCCCGCGCTCGGCGTCCTTCATCAGGGTTTCAACGTCACCCTGGGACAGCTGGATGGGCAGAATGCCGTTCTTGAAGCAGTTGCTGTAGAAAATGTCGGCAAAGGACGGCGCGATGATGCAGCGGATGTTGAAATCCGCAATTGCCCAGACAGCGTGTTCGCGGCTGGAGCCACAACCAAAATTTTGGCCCGCGACCAGAATGGTTGCGTGGTTCCACGGTTCTCTATTGAGGACAAAATCCGGTTTTTCGGCGCCGTCCTGGGTGTAGCGCATCTCGAAGAAAAGATTTTTTCCAAGCCCCGTGCGCGTGACCGTTTTTAGAAACTGCTTTGGGATAATCATGTCGGTGTCGACATTGATGATCGGCAGTGATGCTGCAACGCCTTCGAAATTTTGAAATTTTTCCATCGCGTCCGAATCCTTTAAGCGATTTTGCGAATGTCGGCGAGATGTCCGGCAATGGCGGCGGCACAGGCCATGGCTGGGCTCATCAGATGTGTGCGTCCGTCGCGGCCCTGGCGGCCCTCGAAATTGCGGTTCGAGGTCGAGGCGCAGCGTTCGCCCGGTTTCAGCTTGTCGGCGTTCATTGCCAGGCACATTGAACAGCCCGGCTCGCGCCATTCAAAGCCCGCGTCGAGAAAAATCCGGTCGAGGCCTTCGGCCTCTGCCACCTGTTTGACCAGGCCCGAGCCCGGCACCACGATGGCGCGAACCTTGGCGTTGATTGTTTTCCCTTTCACGATGGTGGCGGCGGCGCGCAGATCTTCGATCCGCCCGTTCGTGCACGAGCCGATGAAGACGCAATCAATGGGGATGTCCTGCATCGGCGTTCCCGCCGTCAATCCCATATAGGCAAGGGCGCGTTCCATGGCGCGGCGGCGGTCCGGGTCCGTTTCACGGGCCGGGTCCGGCACGGTCCCGGTGATGGGGGCCACGTCCTGGGGGCTGGTTCCCCACGTCACCTGGGGAAGAATTTCGGTGGCTTCAAGGGTGATTTCCTTATCGTAGGTGGCTCCCTCGTCGGAAGGCAGCGTCCGCCATGTGGCAACCGCCTGTTCCCAGAGGGGCCCCGCTGGCGCAAAATTCCGGCCCTTCAGATAGGCAAAGGTTGTTTCATCGGGGGCGATGAGGCCGGCGCGTGCGCCCGCTTCGATGGTCATGTTGCACAATGTCATCCGCCCTTCCATCGACAGATTGGCAATGGCGTCGCCGGCATATTCGATGACATAACCGGTGCCGCCGGCCGTGCCGATGGCGCCGATGATGGCAAGGGCAATGTCCTTGGCGGTGATTGCCGGCCCCAAGGTTCCGGTTATCGTTACGCGCATGTTTTTGGCAGGCTTTTGAATAAGCGTCTGGGTAGCCAGGACGTGTTCGACTTCGGACGTGCCGATGCCAAAGGCAAGGGCGCCGAAGGCCCCGTGGGTTGCCGTGTGGCTATCGCCGCAGACGATGGTCATGCCGGGTTGCGTAAAGCCCTGCTCTGGCCCGATGACGTGGACGATTCCCTGACGAATGTCGTCCATCGAAAAATAGGCAATGCCGAATTCCGCGCAGTTTTTTTCGAGGGTTTCGACCTGAAGGCGGGATTCCGGGTTGGTGATGCCGGCGTCGCGGCCCGTCGTTGGCACGTTGTGATCGGCGACGGCGAGGGTTGCCTTGGGATGGCGCAAGCGCCGCCCGCCCGCGCGCAACCCGTCAAAGGCTTGGGGGCTGGTCACCTCGTGAACGAGGTGGCGATCGATGTACAGGAGGCATGTGCCGTCCTCGGCACTTTCCACCAAATGGGATTGCCAGATTTTGTCGAACAATGTCCTCGGTCGCGCCATTGTCCTATTCGGCTTTTTCTGCGGCCGCTTTTTTCTTTCCGCGCGCTTTTTTCTGCGTTGGGCTGCTTGCCGCTGCTTCGCGTGTCTTTTCACGCGCTGCAATGCGCCGGGGTGTGTCTTCGGCGATGCGGGCGCTGCGCCCGGAACGTTCGCGCAGGTAATAGAGTTTTGCTCGTCGCACGGAACCGAAACGCACAACTTCGATGCTGTCGATGCGTGCGGAATAGATAGGGAAGACACGCTCAACGCCTTCGCCATGGGAAATTTTCCGCACCGTAAAGGCGGAATTGATGCCGCGGTTTGTGCGTGCGATGCAAACGCCCTCGAAAGCCTGAACGCGCTCACGCGAGCCTTCAACGACTTTGACGTTTACGCGGACCGTGTCGCCGGCCTGGAAGTCCGGAACGGGACGTTCGGCATTCCATTTCTCGACTTCTTTCTTTTCGAGCTGTTCGATGATGTTCATGGTCATTCCTCTTAAAGCTTTTTCCGGACGTAACGGGCCCATAGGTCCGGACGTCGCTTGCGCGTAATTTCTTCCGCCATGGCAAGGCGCCAATCACGGATTTTCTCGTGGTGTCCGGAAAGTAGAACGTCCGGCACCTCGCGGCCCTTCCAATTTTGCGGTCGGGTGTAGTGCGGGTATTCGAGAAGCCCGCCTTCAAAACTTTCTTCAACCAGGGCGTCCTGGCTTCCAATCACCCCTGGCAGCAGCCGCACGCAGGCATCAATCAGCGCGGTTGCGGCTGGTTCGCCGCCAGACAGGATGAAATCGCCGAGGCTGATTTCCTCCATGTCCCATTTCGCCAACACGCGTTCATCGATGCCTTCGAAGCGTCCGCAAAGAAACGTCACGTCTTTTTCCCGGGCGAGGCGTTGGACGCAATCCTGATCCAGCGGTCGGCCCCGTGGGGAAAGGCAGATCACCGGCGCTTGCGGCGTGGCTTTTGCCTCAAGGGCCGCGTCGATAACGTCGGGGCGAAGCACCATGCCGGCACCGCCACCGAAAGGCGTATCGTCGACAGAGCGGTGTTTATCGCGCGCAAAACGGCGAATGTCCACCACTTCCAAGGCCCAAATCCCACTTTTCCGTGCCTTTCCTGGTAGCGAAAAGTCCAGAATTCCCGGAAACATCTCCGGGTACAGGGTGAAAACCTTTGCCTGCCACAGAGGAGTCTGTCCTGCCACGGCGTTATTCCCCTTCTTTGGCCGTCGGCGGCCCTTTTGGCGGGCGGGTTGCCGGCGATCCGCTGCCAGCCTCGGGATTGACACGCATCCAGCCTGCTTTCAGGTCAATCTCGGGTGCCGCCTGATGGGTAAACGGGACCATCAGGGTTGCCCCGCTTTCGGCGCCGATCTCTAAAACATCTCCGGCGCCAAAATTATGGACGCCGCGCACGCTGCCAAGGGCGTTGCCGTCGCCATCCTCGACGCGAAGTCCGATCAGGTCGCCGTGGTAATATTCCCCCTCTTCCGGTTCGGGCAAGGCTGTGCGCGGCACATAAAGCCGTGTGCCTTTCAGCGCCTGGGCCGCGTCACGATCCCCAATGCCGATGGCGCGTACCAGAAGGTCGTCTTTTGCTCGGCCTTCGATGGCAAGGTCGAAGACGCGATCGCCCGCTTCGTCCGTGGCCGGACCATAGGCCGTGATGTCCTCCGGGTTTTCGGTGAAGCTGCGCACGCGCAGCATCCCCTTCACGCCATGGGCACCGACGATGGCACCGATGCAGATGCGGTCCGCTTGCGCGTTATGCGCCGGACGTTTCTCGACCATTATGGCGCTGCCCTTCCGGAATTGTCGTGCTCCCTATTCCTTTGCTTCCTCGGCCGCAGGTGCCTCGTCGGCTGCTTCCTCGGTTGCAGGTGCGTCTTTGGTGGCTTCCTCGGCTGCAGGCGCGTCTGCCGTGGCGTCTTTGGCTGGTGCGTCTTCTTTGCGGCGGTCCTTTTTCGGGATTGCCTTTTGCGGGTTGTTGCGCCGCGCCGGCATCGGGATCATTCCCGCTTCGCCAAGGAACCGGGCAACGCGGTCGCTTGGCTTTGCCCCAACGGAAAGCCAGTGGGTGATCCGGTCCTGATCAAGCTTCACGCGGTCCGGGCTGTCCTTGGCCAGCATTGGGTTGTAGGTGCCGACCTTTTCGAGGAAGCGACCATCACGGGGATTGCGCGAATCCGTTACGACAATTCGGTAAAAGGGGCGCTTTTTGGCGCCGCCACGGGACATGCGAATTTTAACACTCATCGGTTCTTGCTCTCCTTCAGGCGTTAGGGGGACGCGTTGGATCAAAGGGAAGGGCACCGCCAAGGCCTGGTTTGTCCAGGCCCAGCTTTCCCAGCTTTCCCATCTTTCCCATCTTCTTCATTTTCTTCATCATCGTCTGCATGTCGCGGAACTGTTTCAGCAGGCGGTTTACATCGCGCACATCCGTGCCGGACCCTTGCGCGATGCGCTGTTTGCGCGAGGCGTGCAGGATTTTCGGGTTGCGCCGTTCGCCCGGTGTCATCGAATGGATGATCGCTTCCTGGCGTCGCAAGAGGCCTTCATCGATTTTCGAGGCGGCCTTGTTTTTCTGGAGTTTGCTCAACCCGGGCAAATGCGAAACCAGTTCGCCAATCCCGCCCATTTTGCGAAGCTGGCGAAACTGTTGCGCCATGTCTTCAAGGTCGAAGCGGCCTTTTTCCAGTTTTTCGGTCAGGCGCGCAACGTCTTCCTCGCTGGTTGTTGCTTGAGCTTTCTCGACAAGGCTGACGATGTCGCCCATGCCAAGAATGCGTCCGGCGATGCGATCCGGATGAAATTCTTCCAGCGCGTCAATTTTTTCACCGACGCCGACGAATTTGATTGGGCAGTCGGTTGCCGCGCGCATGGAAAGGGCGGCGCCACCGCGTGCGTCCCCGTCAAGGCGTGTCAGCACGATGCCGGTAAGGCCGATGCGCCCATGGAAGGTTTCGGCCACGCCAAGGGCGTCCTGGCCCGTCATGGCATCGGCGACCAGCAGGGTTTCGGTTGGCGTGACGGCGTCGCGAACGGCCTCGGCTTCGCCCATCATGGCGTCGTCAATCTG
>CAYTAE010000031.1:0-1316 GCA_964435655.1 uncultured Rhodospirillaceae bacterium | reverse complement strand
CGAGCAGCACGATGTCGAACCCGCCCTTACGGGCATCGGCCATGGCGCGTGTTGCAATCGCGACCGGGGCTTCGTCTTTGACCGGCGTCAGCACAGCAAGGTTTGCCTGTTTGCCCAGAACGCCAAGCTGTTCCTGGGCGGCGGGCCGGTAAACGTCAAGGGACGCCATCAGCACCTTTTTCTTTTCCTTTTGGGTCAGGTGCTGGGCGATCTTGGCAACCGTTGTCGTTTTCCCTGAGCCCTGCAGGCCGACGACAAGAATGGCAAGGGGCGGTTCCGCGTTCAGGTTCAGACCCTGGGCCTCGGCGCCAAGCATTTCGACAAGGGTGTCGTGAACAATTTTCACGACCATCTGACCGGGGGCAATGGCGCGCGCGACTTCTTCACCGACGGCACGGTCTTCGATTGTGGCGATGAAATCCTTGACGACGGGCAGGGCGACGTCGGCTTCCAGAAGTGCAATCCGGATTTCCCGAAGGGCGGCTTTCACATCTTCGGGTGAAAGGGCGCCGCGTTTGCGGAGCCGATCAAAGACGTCACCAAGCCGGTTTGTAAGATTTTCGAACATGGTTTC
Organism: uncultured Rhodospirillaceae bacterium; assembly: GCA_964435655.1. Lineage (GTDB taxonomy): Bacteria > Pseudomonadota > Alphaproteobacteria. Next base: position 742 of record CAYTAE010000031.1, on the reverse strand, counting down.
CTTAAAAGTCCGGTCGTTCTTAAAAAAGCGGTCTTCCAACGCAAAAAGCGCTGCGGCTCTCCAACGCAAAAAGCGCTGCGGCTCTCCAACGCAAAAAACGCCAGTGCGCGAAACTCGCGGACGGGCGGCCCCCCTCGAGAGGGAAAAGGCCTTTTTTGGCGGAAAGTTGCGGCATGCTAGGCGCGCGCGCGCAAAATATCAAGCCTGGGGGCTTTTGCCAGGACCACACGGGCGCTTGCGCTGGTTGCCTCGCGTCCGCCATAAGATGGGGGGATGGCGGATGAGGCGATTTATGGGGAAATCAAGGCGGCGCTGGCGCCCTTAGGGCTGCTTGCCCGGGGCGGGTTTCACCCAGAGGCTGGCGACGACGTGCCGCTTCTGGCTTCCGGGCAAATGGCCAAGACCCTGATCATGATCGGCAATGCCGGTGGGGCGCTTTGGGAGGTTTTCCCCCTTTCGCCCGAAGCGGCAGATGGCGAGGCCGACCCCCTTGATCGCTGGACGGCGCGGGTGCTGACGCCTCTGGCATTGCGGTTGGGGGCCGATTTGTTCTTTCCCTTTGGCGGTGGCGGCCACTCCTTTGCCCGCTGGGCCCAACGGGCCGAGGCGGTTGCACCCTCGCCGCTGGGTCTCCTTGTTCACCCGGAACATGGCCTGTGGCATGCCTATCGTGGGGCGCTGGCCTTTGCCGAGGCGCTGCCCCTGCCGCTGCCAACCTTTTAAGGCGGGCCAGAAGCTCATG
>CAYTAE010000030.1:0-11985 GCA_964435655.1 uncultured Rhodospirillaceae bacterium | reverse complement strand
CGGATCGTATCGCCAATCCCGGACCACAGCAGCATGCCCATACCGATCGAAGATTTGATATTGCCGGTTCGCAGCCCACCGGCCTCAGTGATGCCAAGGTGCAACGGATAATCACAAGCCTCGGCCAATCCCTGATAGGCAGCAACGGCAAGAAAAATATCGGAGGCTTTGACGCTGATCTTGAATTCGAAAAAGTCGTTGTCCTCAAGAATCTTCGCGTGATTAAGCGCGCTTTCAACCATGGCCTCCGGGCAGGGCTCGCCATAGCGTTCCAGAAGCTCCTTTTCGAGACTGCCGGCGTTCACGCCGATGCGCATCGCACAGCCATTTTGCTTCGCGGCCTGCACAACATCGCGCACGCGACCGGCGTCACCAATGTTGCCCGGATTGATCCGCAAGCAGGCCGCCCCGGCTTCCGCCGCCTCAATCGCACGTTTGTAATGAAAATGAATGTCCGCAATGATCGGCACCCTTACTTCCGATGTGATTTTTTTAAGAGCGGCCGTCGATTCTTTATCTGGGCAGGAAACTCGGACAAAGTCAGCGCCCGCCTCTTCCAGCGAACGTATCTGATTGACCGTCGCCGCAACATCCGAGGTCAACGTATTCGTCATGGACTGGACGGTAATCGGCGCGTCTCCACCGATTGCCACGCCCCCAACCTGAATTTGTCGGCAGGGACGGCGTTGAATTTCCCGATACGGGCGAACGGACATGGCGACAGCTCTACTTCAATCCTGGAGGAAGCCCCGCAAAACCTCATTAGAGGGCCTGCCTTTTCTGAGTGCAGCTTCCTTATATAGCTTAAAAAACCGGCAAAATGAAGGCATCTAGACAGCCGCCCGCTAATTAAGCACGGCGGTCCCAGCCTTCAGGCGAGCCGGGTCCAGCAGCACCTTGCGAAGAATGATGCCCCTTGCCCCTAGGGGAGGGATGAGTTTGCCACCCACCCGGATTTCGACCCCATGGGCGTCCCCAACCGCAAGGGTAAGCCCGTCTTGCAGCGGCGGCCTGTAAATCTGACTCGCAGCAAGAACTCCCGTCATGACCGACCGTCCCCCCGCATCGCGAATTTCGATCCAGGTATCGCGAACCGCCCGAAGAACAATCATCTCCACCGAAGCCTGCGTTTCTTCCGGCAACGGCGTGGCTATCACGGGTGGCGGCGCAACGGAAACCGCCTCGGGCTGAGAAGGCGTGGGCGCCGGGACCGGAAGCGGCGACACCTCGACAGCCGTCTCAACGGCAACCGCCTGAACCGCCGTGTCTGCAACCGCAACGCTTCCGACCGCAATATCTTCAACCGCCGTATCTTCAACTGCCGTGTCCCCGACCGCGGTGTTTAATGCCTCTGGCGCCGGCGTAACAGGGGAAACCTCTTCAACCAATGAAGACGGTTCCAGTACTGGCACATGATAGGAAAGGGCGTACCAGGCGCCATAGACGACAAGCGCAAGCAGCACCGAAAGCAAAAGCATGGCCCCCTTCGGCACACGCCCTTCGTGAGCCGGAATGGGAAAAATCAGCGAGGCAGTCTTGCCGGAGACGGCCGCCTCCATCTTAAAACGGCGCACAATCTCAACACCGTCCAGACCCAGATAAGTTGCGTAAGCACGGACAAACCAATCGCGTAGGCATCCCCTGGAAGTTCCCGATAGCGCCCATCTTCAATGGCCTGGAGGTAGGCGGCGCGAATGCGTAGACGATTGGCAACCCGAGCAATTTCCTCACCCTTGTTTTCGCGCGCTTCCCGGAGAATTTTTGCAATACCGTCGCCGCCGCCCGGCTGATTGCCAAACAGGCGCTCGCTACGCTGGGCGGTCTCGTTCGTACCACCTTCTGTTCCGGAGTCCGATTTTTCCATGTGACCGTTCTGTTCCTACCGCATTCTCTCAGCCGATTGGCCTTTGCCACCCTCCAGCCGAAAGACGGTCCCGCAGCATAGGGAGGTTCGCAGACGACGGTCAAGACGAAGGAAAGGACCGCTTGGATTGTCCCCTTAGATGGGAACCCCGTGATCCATGGCATAGGCACGAAGCTTGTCCCGAACGCTGTGATCCGACCGGTCACCAAGGGTTTCCAGATAGTCGGCAAATTCGGCAAGGTGCAGACTTAAGGCCATTTCTTTCACCGGAGCAATCGCCGATGCCGACATTGAGAGACTGCGAAACCCGAGTCCGAGAAGCGCCATCGCATCAAGGGGCTGTCCGGCCATCTCACCGCATAGCGCCACGGGCACGTTCTTCGAATCACATTGACGAACCAGCGCGCGCAGAAAATTGAGGGCCGGAGGCGAGAGAACGTCGTAACGACCAGAAAGACGCGAATTTCCACGATCGTTCGCGAAGAAAAACTGAAAAAGGTCGTTGCTGCCTACGGAGAGGAAGTCCACATGGGGAAGAAGGGTCGGCAATTGCCAAAAAAGAGCCGGCACTTCCAACATGGCGCCGATTTCGATTTTGTCTGGCAATTTTTCCCGCCGCTGCTTCGCGCGCGATACTTCCATCTCCAAAAGCTTGCGCGCCGCAATGTATTCGGCAGCTTCGGCCACCATCGGAAACATGATGCGCAATCGCCTGCCGGCGGCGGCACGCAGAAGGGCGCGAGCCTGCTGGCGCAGCAATTGCGGTCGATCCAGCGCAATCCGAAGCGCTCGCCAACCCATCGCAGGATTTTCTTCCAAGCCCACATCGGAAAAATACGGAAGTCGTTTGTCGCCGCCAATATCAAGCGTACGAAACGTCACCGGTTTTTCCCCTGCTTGATCGAGGACGCGCCGATAAAAATCGGCCTGCTGATCGACCCCTGGAAAACGGGAGCACGCCATGAAAAGAATTTCCGTCCGGTAAAGGCCAATGCCATCAGCGCCGCGTTCTTCCATGGCCTTCAAGTCAATGAGAAGACCAGCGTTCAGATTTAATGAAACCGGGACACCATCCGCCGTCACCGTCTGCAGATGCCGGATGCTCGCATGGCGCACCTGGCGCTCGGCAAGTACTTTCATGCTTTCGGCAAAAGCCTGCTGAACGTCATCACTAGGCCGGATGAAAATCTGGGCATTGTCGCAATCGACAATGACCGGCTCCAGCGGATCAATTTTCTCAAGCACCCCTTTTACTCGCGCCAGAACCGGAATATCCAGAGTCCGCGCCACAATGGCCACGTGGCTCGTCGGCGAACCTTCCTCAAGGACAAGGGCGCGCAACTTCCCCGGATCGTAATCAAGAAGTTCAGCCGGACCCATGTTACGGGCAACCAGCACCACGTCGTCTGGCAAATCCGCGGCGGCGGCGGTGCTTTCGTGACCGGTCAAATGTTGGATCAAACGGTGAGCAAGGTCATCCAGGTCGTGAAGCTTGTCCCGAATAATCGGATCGGCAACCGATTCCATCCGGATATGGGTTTCTTCCTGCACCTTTTGAACAGCAGCTTCTGCCGTAAGGCCGCTTCCAATCGCCTCGTTGATCCGGCCCAACCACCCCCGGTCCTGGGCGAACATGCGATAGGTTTCAAGAATTTCCCGGTGCTCACTTTCCGTTGCAATATCTGTAGCCGCCAACAGAGCGTCCAGGGCCGTATGAAATTTTCCAAGAGCCTTCTCGAAACGTGTGAGCTCTTTTTTCGGATCTTCGGCAACCAGTTCCCGAAGTTCGATTCTGGGCTGGTGCAGGACGGCCTTCCCCATCGCCAGTCCCGGATGCAAGGGCGTTCCCTTAAGCCCAAGCGGCAAAACCGCATTGCCTTCGACAGAAAACAGTTCGTCTCTTGGCACCAGCTTGCCACCGGCAACGATCTCCGCCAAAACCATGGCGACCGTCTGTAAAAGCTCAAGATCAACCTCGGAATACAGTCGCCGCGACCTGTTCTGCACGACAAGAACGCCAACCATGCGACCGCCATGGAGAATCGGAACGCCAAGAAGCGAGTGATAGATACCCTCTCCCGTTTCCGGGCGATAGGCAAAGCCCGAATGAGCCTGGGCATCGGCCAGATTCAATGGCGTTGCCGTCGCCGCAATATGACCCACAAGCCCCTCACCCATACGCAGATGCGTGTGGTGAATGGCCGCAGGCTTCAGGCCCTTGCTTGCAAAAAGTTCAAGAACTTCGCCTGCGCGAAGAAGATAGGTCGAACAAACTTCGGCGACCATGTCTGCTGCGATAAGCTTGACGACATCATCCAGCCTTTGCTGGGCACTGCCCGAGGAAGCCATAACGTCCCGCAGACGTCGTAGCAAACGGCGGGGTGCGAGTTCATCGGCCTTTGTCGTCATAAAATTGCAGCTCAGACTCGGGTTCGTGCCTCCAGGGCAACATGCGCTTGGTCCAGAAGTTCCTGGATGATTTCCTGCGCGGGCTGTTCACAGGTTACCATATCAACGCTCTGCCCTGCCATCATCGACCCATTTTCAACGTCTCCGTCGATAACGGCCCGACGCAGCGCGCCTGCCCAGAAATGTTCAATTTCCAGCTGGGCATCCTTCTTGCTCAACGCGTTGCCGTGAAATTTATCAATCACCTCGCGCTGCACCTCAAGAAAACGGTTTGATGCTTTGTTCGCCAGCGACCGCACCGGAATGACCGGAAACATCGGGTCAAGCTGCACGGAAAGAACCGCATCCCTGGCCTTCGCTTTGATAAAGGCCTCTTTGAAACGCGGATGCGCAACCGATTCCTCGGCGCAGACGAAGCGCGTTCCCAACTGGCAGCCAGCGGCGCCCATTTCAAGATAAGCGAGGACCGCGTCCCCTCGGGCAATCCCGCCCGCAACAAAAATCGGGACCTCCCGTATGTTCGGAAGAATAGTCTGCGCCAGCACACTGGTTGCCACCGGACCAGTATGTCCGCCGGCCTCCATGCCTTCAATGACCAACGCATCTGCCCCACGCTGCACCAATTTACGGCCAAGGGTCAGATTCGGCGCAAAACAAAGAACCTTTGTTTTTCCGCCTCGAATCCGGTCAATCGCGGCGGTCGGCGGAATGCCTCCGGCAAGCACGATGTGGGAAACGCTGTGATCAAGACAGACGTCAATCAGATCCATAAGCTGGGGATGCATCGTGATCAGATTGACCCCGAAGCTACGATCCGTCAGCGCTTTGGTTGCGCGGATTTCTTCCGACAATTGATCGGGCACCATCGCACCCGAAGCAAGTACGCCAAACCCGCCCCCATTCGACAACGCCGCCACAAGGTTGCGCTCGGAAAGCCATGTCATGGCACCGCCAAGGATCGCCGTATCGGCATCCAGAAACGCGCAACCCCGCCCCCAAAGACGGTCGAGATAAGAAGCCGCCTCCATCGTCTAGGACGCGTCCAGATCGTAAGCGGTGTGCAAGGCGCGCAATGCCAGCTCTGTATATTTTTCAGCAACCAAGACACTGACCTTGATTTCCGATGTGGAGATAACCTGAATATTGATCCCTTTTTCGGAAAGGGTTTGAAACATCCGCTGGGCAACGCCTGCATGGCTTCGCATGCCGACACCAATTACCGAAATTTTTGAAACCTCCGAATCAGGTATAAGGTCCTGATAATTAAGATCTTTTTTATTCGCCTCCAAAACTTCCTGGGCGCGATTGAAGTCGCCCCGCGTCACCGTAAAGGTCAAATCCGTCGTGCGGCCATCTTCGGAAACGTTCTGGACGATCATATCAACATTGATGTCTGCATCTGCCAATGGGCCGAAAATTCCCGCCGCAACGCCCGGTCGGTCCGGCACCTTCACCAGAGTGATCTTCGCTTCGTCTCGGCTATAGGCGAGACCGCTTACCATTTCATGTTCCATGATTTCCTCCTCGCCGACGACCAGCGTTCCTGGCGCATCCAAAAAACTGGACAGCACCTGAAGACGAACCCGGTGCTGCATTGCCAACGCAACGGAACGCGTCTGCAGAACTTTGGCCCCCTGGGATGCAAGTTCCAGCATTTCCTCGTAGGTAATTCTATCCAGCTTCCGTGCCGTGGTAACGATACGGGGGTCTGACGTAAAAACGCCTTCAACATCGGTAAAGATATCGCAACGATCCGCATTCAAAGCGGATGCCAGCGCCACAGCCGTTGTGTCCGATCCGCCACGGCCAAAGGTCGTCACGCGGCGATCCGGCCCGATGCCCTGAAAACCAGCAAGAACCGCCACCGTTCCCGCTTTCAGATCGCGCATGATGCCCGCCGCGTCAATTTTTTGAATTCGCGCACGCCCGTGATTGGCATCGGTCAGCACCGGCACCTGCCAACCCGCCCACGACCGTGCTGGAACGCCTAGACTCTCGACAGCAAGGGCAAAAAGACCGGAGCTGACTTGTTCGCCGCTGGAAACGATGCCGTCATATTCCGCCGAATTGCTTTGCCCGGCAATTTCATCTGCCCAGGCAACCAGCTGGTTCGTCGTTCCGGCCATGGCCGAAACGACCACCGCAACCTCATTTCCCGCCTTGACTTCAGCGACCACGCGCCGAGCCGCGTTGCGAATCAGCGTGATATCCGCAAGAGAGGTTCCACCAAATTTTTGAACGACGCGTGCCATTTAGCCCATCCCGATCGGTTTCCAGCCTTTCGGGACCCTTCCTGATCCAGTAAGTTACCGAAATCGGGGGCTATTCATAGCCTTAAGCCCCCGTCGGTACAAGCCTGCCCCCACCACCGGCCCAGAGCAAGGACCGGACGGAAAGGGCGACAAAACAAAGGAATGATCGGGTGAACGCTGCCATCACATCCCATGGGACGGTTCCGAAATCGGACAGCGTCGATGCCCGTGAGGTTGCAAGCTTCGAAGCCATCGCGGATGCCTGGTGGGATTCACAGGGGAAATTCCGGCCGCTTCATCAAATCAATCCCGTTCGCCTGGCCTTTATCCGCGATCATCTGGCCCGCCATTTCGGGCGCGACCCCTTGCAGGCAACCCCGCTTGCCGGACTTCGCATTCTCGACATCGGTTGCGGCGGCGGGCTTTTGAGCGAACCGCTTACCCGGCTTGGCGCGGACATCACCGGCATCGATTTTGGCGAACGCAACATTGAAATTGCCCGCCACCATGCCGAAGAAATGGGACTGGCCATTGATTACCGCGTTACAACCGCCGAGACCCTGGCGGCGGAAGGGGAAAAATTTGATGCCGTCCTCAACATGGAAGTCATTGAACATGTCACCAACCCGGCCAACTTTCTTGGAAGTTGCGCGACCTTGGTAAAAGACGGCGGCGCGATGGTGGTCGCGACGTTGAACCGGACAGTCAAATCCTACCTTCTTGCCATTGTTGGCGCCGAATACGTTTTGAACTGGTTGCCGAAAGGCACCCACAATTGGAAAAAGTTTTTACGCCCGTCTGAAGTTGCGGGCTATTTACGACCCCATGGCTTCACCTTCGAAGACCTAAGCGGTGTGCTTTACGACCCCTTGCAGGATGCCTGGCGCCTGAGCCATCGCGTGGACATCAACTACATGGCTTTCGCCACACGCGAAAATCCGTCCTCGTGACAACCCATCAAAGGAAAGCCGTGCGTTCATGACGCATCTTGACGAAGCACGCGCCCCTTCCGATTGGGTTGTCCGGTTTGCGAGCCACATTCACAAAGGCGGCGACGTTCTTGACCTTGCCTGTGGCAGCGGTCGCCATACAAAATTTCTTCTGGAAGCGGGGCATCCGGTCATCGCTCTCGACCGGAACCTTGACCGACTGGGGGACCTCCGCCGGCATGCCGGGATCGAGGCCGTCGAGGCCGACCTTGAAGCAGAGCCAGCATGGCCCTTTTCCGGGCGGCGTTTTGCCGGAATTGTAGTGACGAATTATCTCCACCGTCCGCTGTTTCAAAACCTCGCTGACGCCTTGGAAGACAATGGCGTGTTGATCTATGAGACCTTCGCCCAAGGCAATGAGCGCTTTGGCCGCCCAAAAAACCCGGACTACCTCTTGCAGGATGGAGAGCTTTTACGCGTGTTTGCCGATCCGCTGTACATTCTCGCTTACGAACAGGTCGAACGCGGCGCACCAAACCCTGCGGTCCTGCAGCGCGTTGCCGCCATCAAGAACCCAAGCCACTGGCATTAGCCGGAAGGTTTCGCCTTTGAACCGGAAAGGAACGGCCGGTCATGTTGAAGGGACGGAATTTTTCGTCGGGCCGCCGCAACTTTCGAAGGATCAATCTCGGCCAAAACGAAGCCAGGCCTGTCACCGCCATCGCCGAGCACCTCTCCCCAAGGATCAACAATCAACGCATGGCCGAAGGTCTGCCGTCGCCCATGGCTTCCACATTGGGCGGGCGCAAAAACATAGGCCCCGTTTTCGATCGCCCGGGCACGAAGCAATGCATGCCAATGGGCCTTTCCAGTAACGCGGGTAAAGGCCGAAGGGACGGCAAAATAACTTGCGCCAGCCTTGGCGAGGGCTCGGTAAAGCCCCGGAAAACGCAGGTCATAACAAATGGTCATCCCGACATCGCCCCAGGGGGTTTCGGCCAGAACGGCCCGGTCTCCGGAACGGTAGATATCTGATTCTTTGTAGGATTCGTCATTTTCAAGATCGGCGTCGAACATATGGATCTTGTCATAACGCGCGACGATTTGGCCCGCACCATCGAGAAGAAACGAACGGTTTGCCAGGCCGCCATCATCCAATTGAACGGCCAACGAACCCGCCAACAACCAGGCGTTCGTCTCTTTCGCCAGGGCACAAAAATGCGCAAGGGCCGGGTGGGATTCTTCTGGCTTTGCGTGGGCGATCAGCCCTTTTCGCCCGGCTTCCATCATGGCGACATTTTCCGGAAGCAAGATGAAATCCGCGCCCTTTTCCCGAGCCTTTAAAACAAGAGCCGAAGCGGCGGCGAGATTGGGGGCAAGCGCCGACCCCGCATTTGTCTGAATACAGGCAACGACGAAAGGCTTTGTCATCTAGAAATCCTCAAAGGCACAGTCAGCCGCATATCAAATCTACCTAATCACACGGGCAAGCGTCAGCACATCGACCCCAACCGCGCCCGCATCAAGCAGGGCTTCCGCACAAGCTTCCACCGTCGCACCGGTGGTCAGAACGTCATCGATTAGCAGTACCTGCTGTCCGGCAAGAACCGCTTCGCGACCGGGACGCAAGGCGAAGGCACCCTGCACATTGCGCCGCCGCGCCGCCGGATTGAGCCTGCCTTGCGAAGGTGTACGACGCAAACGCACAAGCAAATCGGCGGCAACCGGAACGCCGCTGAGATGCGACAGCGAACGAGCCATTAAAACCGATTGATTGAAGCGCCGCTGGAAAAGGCGCGTCCAGTGAAGCGGTACTGGCACCAGCAAATCCGCGTCCAAAAGAAGCTCCCGCCCCGCGCGCGCAAGCCAGCGGCCAAAGGCCGGTGCCCCATGCACCCGATCCCCGTGCTTGAACCCAAGCACCAAATCGCGCGCCGGCGACGCATAACGCATCACGGCCCGCCCCCTGCCATAGACCGGACGACGATCAAGGCAGGAAGCGCAAAGGGCCGCTTCGCCAGGGTCAAATTCAAAGGGATAGCCACAGATGTCGCAAAAAGGCGGCGCCAGAAAATTTATTTCCTCCCAACAGGCCGTACAAAGGGTGCCTTGCTGACCAATCGTTACCCCACAGGCCAGGCATTGTGGCGGCAAAAGAAAATCAAGCACCCGACCGCCGAAGCGACGCAAGCCCGCACGCTGTTCGAGACTGTTCATCGGAAGAAAGCCTGACTGCCAACGAAGGAACTTGTCAATCTTTCTCCGCGACCGCCAAGGCTTCCCCTTCGCCTGCACGGGCGCGCGTGCCATAATTTTCCCATGCCAAATGAAACACCCGATGCAAGACGCCTGTTTGACCGTCGCCTAGTTCAACAACACCGGGAACGGGCCGCCAAAGATTTTGACAGCCACGATTTCCTGTTTCGCGAAGTCGCGGAACGGCTTGCCGACCGTCTGGACGACGTGCTTCGTGATTTTCCAGACGTTCTGGACCTTGGCTGTCATGCCGGTTTTCTCACCCGCCACGTCCAAAAACGGCGCGGGGTAAAACAGGTGGTCGCGTGCGATCTATCCCCGGCAATGGTCACACGCGCGGCGGACGAGGACGATAAATCCCACTTCCTCGTCGCAGATGAAGAATATTTGCCCTTTGGCACGCAGCGTTTCGATCTTGTACTTAGCTGCCTCAACCTCCATTGGACGAACGACCTGCCGGTGTCTGAAACCGGGGGGCCTTTTTCTAGGTGCGATGTTTGGCGGCGAAACCCTGAAAGAACTTTACCAGGCGTTTCTCGTTTCAGAGTCGGAAGGCGGTGGCGGCATCAGCCCAAGAATTTCTCCCTTCACGGACATCCGCGACGCAGGCCAGCTTCTGCAACGCGCGGGCTTCATCGAACCCGTCTCCGATTGCGACATGCTGACCGTAACTTACCCAGACAGCCACCGTTTGCTGACGGATCTACGCGGCATGGGTGAAACGAACGCCCTTCACGCACGAAGGCGAAATTTTACCCCACGCGGAACACTTTCCCGCATGACGACGCTTTACGACGATCGCTTTCGCAATGACGAGGACCGCCTGCCAGCAACGTTTCAAATTGTCTATTTGACGGGGTGGGTCGCGGACATGCCCGAGGACATGGCTTAAACCACGTGCCTTTCACCAACCAGTTCGGCAATCTCTCCCAGGATCGCCGAGAAGTCATAATCTTTCGGCGTATAGACGCGCGCGACCCCCATGTCCTTCATCTGCTTTGCATCTTCTGGCGGAATGATCCCGCCAACGATGAGCGGCACATCTACAATGCCGGCCTCTCGCATCTGCTTGAGCACGCTTTCCACCAGCGCCAGATGCGAGCCGGAAAGAATGGAAAGTCCGATGACGTGCACGCCCTCTTCAACCGCCGCAACGACAATCTGGTCCGGCGTCAGGCGGATGCCCTCGTAAACGACCTCCATGCCAGCATCCCGCGCCCGAAGCGCCAATTGCTCCGCCCCGCTTGAATGGCCATCGAGGCCAGGCTTGCCAACCAGGAATTTGATCCGCTGACCCAGCTTCTTTGAAACCGCCTCCACCCGCTCCCGAACCGCCTGGAAGTCCGCCGGCTTTCGAATGACGCCGACGGCACCCTGAACACCCGTCGGTGCACGATATTCTCCGAAAACCTCGCGAAGCAGGCCGCCCCATTCGCCCGTCGTGACACCGGCATGAGCGCACGCGATCGAAGGGATCATGACATTCCGTCCCGCCTCCGCAGCGCTGCGGAGGTCTTTTAGCGCCGCCGCAACGGCCGCATTGTCGCGGGCCTCCCGCCATGCGCGCAAGCGCGCGATCTGCGCCTCCTCGGCCGTTGAATCCGGCGTCAGATAGCCACCATCCCCGCCTGCCATCAGAGGCGACGGCGAGGCTTCTTCATAACGATTGACCCCCACAACCACGCGTTCCCCGGATTCGATTGCCGCAATCCGCTGATTGTTTGATTCAACCATGCGCTGTTTCATGTAACCGGCTTCAATGCCTGCCAGAACGCCCCCAAGCTCTTCAATCTTGCTGAATTCTTCACGCGCCGCCGTTTTCAATTCCTCGACCTTTCTGTCGATGACAGGCGAGCCATTGAAAATATCCTCATATTCCAAAAGGTCCGTCTCGTAAGCGACGATCTGTTGCAGGCGCAGGCTCCATTGCTGATCCCAGGGGCGCGGCAGGCCCAGCGCCTCGTTCCAGGCCGGCAGTTGCACGGCACGCGCACGTGCGTCCTTCGAAAGAACGACGGCAAGCATTTCCAGAAGAATGCGATAGACGTTGTTTTCGGGCTGCTGTTCAGTCAAGCCCAGCGAATTCACCTGAACGCCATAACGAAACCGCCGAAATTTCGGATCTTTCACGCCATAGCGCTCGCGCGCGATTTCGTCCCAAAGATCGACGAAGGCGCGCATCTTGCACATTTCGGTAATAAAACGGATGCCGGCGTTCACGAAAAAACTGATACGGCCAACAACTTTGGGAAAATCCGCTTCCGGCACCTGGCCG
>CAYTAE010000029.1:0-12031 GCA_964435655.1 uncultured Rhodospirillaceae bacterium | reverse complement strand
GCTTGAGGCCACACCGGGACGCGTGCGCCAGGCCCTCCGTCAGGCAAAGATCGGTTTTCTGTTCGCCCCCCACCATCATCAGGCGATGCGCCATGTGGCGGAAGCCCGAAAACAGCTTGGCACGCGGACAATTTTTAACCTTCTGGGGCCGTTGGCCAATCCGGCGAGTGCCAAACGGCAGCTTCTTGGGGTTTATTCGCCCGATTGGGTTGTCCCGATGGCGCGCGTCTTAAAAAAACTGGGCACAACGCGTGCCTGGGTCGTTCACGGCAAGGACGGGCTCGACGAATTGACGACGACAACGACGTCCTATGTGGCATGTCTTGCCTCTGGCCGCGTTCGCAGCTTCGAGGTGACTCCGGAAGACGCCGGCCTCCCCCGTGCCCGCCCGGAAATGCTAAAGGGCGGCAATGCGCGCACGAACGCCAAGGCGATCACGCGGCTGCTGAAGGGAGAAACGGGGCCTTTCCGCGATATTGTCCTGCTCAACGCCGCCGCCGCCCTCATCGTTGCCGAAAAGGCGCGAAACTTGAAACAGGGCGCAACCCTTGCCGCACAGGCAATCGATAGCGGGCAGGCCGAGGCAGGTCTTCGCAAGCTTGTCAAAATCACGAACGCTGGAAAAGACGCGTGACCGGAATTTTAAGCCGCATTTGCGCCGAAAAACGCAAACATGTCGCCCGCTGTCTGGAAGCGCGGCCCCTGCCCGAGATGATCGTGATGGCTGAAGCCGCCGCGTCCACCCGGGGCTTTCTTGCGCGCCTCATGGCGGCGCGCGAGGCCGGGAAATATGGCCTGATTGCAGAAATCAAGCGCGCTTCACCCAGCCGGGGGCTGATCCGCAAGGATTTTGATGTTGCCACCCTTGCCGCTGCCTATGAGGCTGGCGGTGCTACCTGTTTGTCCGTGCTGACGGATGAACCCTCGTTTCAGGGGCGCGACGAATATCTCGCCCAGGCCCAGACGGCAACGGCCTTGCCGGCCCTGCGCAAGGATTTCATGCTCGACCCCTACCAGATTTACGAAGCCCGCGCGCTAGGTGCGGATTGCGTGCTGCTGATTCTTGCTGCATTGGATGAGGAAACAGCGATAACCCTTGAAAAAACAGCCATTGTTCTGGGAATGGATGTTCTTATCGAAGTCCATACGGAAAACGAGCTGATCCGGGCCCTGGCCATGAAATCGCCTCTGATCGGCATCAACAACCGTGACCTCGACACCCTGACCGTCGCCCTTGAAACCTGCGAATTTCTGGCACCAAAAGTGCCTTCGGATCGCCTTGTTGTCTGCGAAAGCGGCATCAAATCCGCCGAGGACCTTGCCCGCATGGCCGATGTCGGCACGACAACCTTCCTCATCGGCGAAGCCCTCATGCGTGAGGCCGACGTGAGCGCCGCTACAAAGGCACTCCTCGCCCGGCCCGACGGCAACAAAACTGCGGAGGCTTAAGGCACCCATGGCCAAGGATTTCACCCATTTTGATACCAATGGCAACGCCGTCATGGTCGATGTCACGAAAAAGGGCGAGACGGAACGGATCGCCATCGCCAAAGGCACCGTCCACATGCAGCCCGAAACCCTGGCAAAAATCCAGGAAGGCAGCGTGAAAAAGGGCGATGTGCTTGGTGTCGCCAGGCTTGCGGGCATTCAAGGGGCAAAACGAACCGCCTATTTGATCCCTCTCTGCCACCCCTTGCCTCTTGCCTCGGTCGAGCTCGATTTTGCCTGCGACCGGGACCACAACACCGTTGAAATTACTGCCTGTTGCAAGGTGACGTCCCGAACCGGGGTCGAGATGGAGGCTCTTACAGCGGTCTCGGTGGCGGCCCTTACCATTTACGACATGTGCAAGGCAGTGGACCGCGCCATGCAGATTACGGACATCCGGCTTACTCATAAATCAGGTGGTAAATCAGGTGCTTACGAGGCAAAGTAGTGATAGCGGTTAAAGACGCGGTCGCGAAAATTGAAGCGGCTCTAACACCGGTTTCCATTGAGACAATCGCCATTGCCGATGCGTTTGGCCGCGTTCTTGCCGAAGATCTGGTCGCCCGGCGAGAACAGCCGGCCTTGGCCGTCTCATCGATGGATGGTTACGCTGTTCGGGCCTGCGATGTCGCATCCGCACCAGCAACCCTGACCCTTATCGGCGAAAGCCGTGCCGGCCAAGCCTTTGGGGGAAGCCTATCCAGTGGGGAGACGGTTCGCATCTTCACCGGGGCGCCCTTGCCGCAGGGCGCGGACGCGGTCGTCATGCAGGAAGTTGTCACGGCAACATCAACCAACGCCACTATGGAGGAAAGGGCTACCGAAGGGCAGTTTGTCCGCCCGGCCGGCCTGGACTTCCAAAAGGGCGAGAGGCTGTTAAAGGCTGGAACTCGCCTCACCCCACGGGCGGTAGGCTTGGCAGCCGCCATGAACCTGCCGCAGCTGACGGTGCGGCGAAAGCCCAGAATAGCTATCCTTGCGACTGGGGACGAACTCGTCATGCCGGGGGGCGAACTTACGCCCGAGAACAGCGTGAATTCGAACAGCTTTACCCTTTCCGCCCTTATCCGTCATTTCGGGGGCGAGCCGGTGGAACTCGGCATTGCCAAGGACAGCCGCCAATCCCTGCTAACCCTGGCTGCAAAGGCGACGGAGGTGGATTTGCTCGTCACAAGCGGCGGGGCTTCCGTGGGCGACCACGACCTTGTCCGCAGCGTCCTTGGTGAGGCTGGTCTTCATCTCGATTTCTGGGGGGTTGCGGCACGACCCGGAAAACCAACGCTTTTTGGGCGGCTTAACGACACGCCGCTTTTGGGCCTGCCGGGAAACCCCGTCACCATCGTTGTCGGCGGCCTGCTTTTCCTGCGCCCGGCGATTGCTGCCCTTCTCGGCCTCAGGGAAACGCCACCGCAACCGGAAAGCGCCCGCCTCACCGTGGCAATGGGAAAGAACGGCCCGAGAGAGGGCTATTTGAGCGCAAAAAGCACCCGCGACGCTGACGGCATCTGCCATGTCACCCCCTTTTCCCGGCAGGACAGTTCCATGCTTGCCCAGACAGCCCGGGCCGATTGCCTGGTTCTGCGCCCACCCCAGGCCGCAGCTGCAACCGCCGGCGACACCGTTTCTATCCTGCGCCTGCCAAATTTTGGTTGACGTCGCAGAGGCCTGTGCCGACCCCCTTGACCCATAAAAAGAACTAAACTAGAACATAGGAAGAGTTTACCTTTTGTTCTAGTTCTGGCGTTTTTGAAGCCTTCTTGCATTCAGGCGCCTGGGAGATTCCAATGTTGACGAAGAAACAGCATGAGCTCCTGACGTTTATTCATCAGCGCCTCAATGAAACAGGCGTGGCCCCTTCTTTCGACGAAATGAAGATCGCGCTGAACCTCAAATCAAAATCCGGAATTCATCGCCTGATTACGGCGCTTGAGGAACGCAGCTTTATCCGCCGCCTTCCCCACCGCGCGCGCGCGCTTGAAGTTTTAAAATTGCCGGAAACAGCGGCTGGCCCCCATGCGCCAGACATATCGGGCACGCCCGGCGAAGTTATTCGCGGCAATTTTCGCCATCTTCAGGCAATTGATGACAGCACAATGCCGGAAGATCCCCCGGTGGTTGAATTGCCATTGTTCGGACGCATTGCTGCCGGCTCGCCGATTGAAGCCTTGCAGGACCCCACGGCAACCATAGACATTCCCGGCAGCCTGATTGGAACCGGCAATCATTATGCCCTGGAAGTGGCCGGCGATTCGATGATCGACGCTGGCATTCACGACGGCGACACGGCGATCATTCAGGAATGCGACACGGCGGAAAACGGGGCCATCATTGTGGCCTTTATCGACAACGAAGAAGTTACCCTCAACCGCCTGCGTCGAAAAGGCGCCTCCATCGCGCTGGAACCCGCGAACAAAGATTACGAAACGCGAATTTTCGGCAAGGACCGCGTATGCGTTCAGGGAAAGCTCATCGGCCTTTATCGCCAATACTAGATTTCTGGTTTTTTTTGGAACGGGCACGTCGCCTGGGATCTCCCACCCATGGGCGTTCCCCACGCATGTCGCGCACGTTGTGAACGCGCAGCTCCCCTTCATCAAGCCAAATTGCGTGCGTCCCCTTTCGCCATAGGTCGAAACGGTCAATGACAATGCCTTCCCCCCGGCAGGCATCACCTCGCACCGGCACTCGGCTAATCACGACGCTGGCCAGGGCACAATCTTCGGCCAGCGCGCCAAGTTCGAAAACAAGCGCAACCACCTGTCCGCGTACGCGGTAGATACACCCCATGCTATCGCAGGCAAGTCGGCCATCTGCGCTTTTCCCTTCCTTTGGCCATGGCAGGGTTTCTGTTTCGCCCGCATGGCGCAGCCAGTCTCGTCCGGAAAACCGCGCCGCCTGACGCGAGGAAAACCGATATCCGCCCGTGTCTGCCCGTACGGCAAAAAGCTTTGCATTCTCGGAAACGAGAATATCCGGCGGCCGGTAGAGGCCAATTGTCGCCAGCCCCGCGGCCATGCCGACAAGCCCAAAATAACGCCAGCGCTGCCGCCATAGACAAAGCCACAAACCGCCGAGGGCAAACATCGCCAGCCCGGCCATCGTCATGGATGGCAGAAGGGCGACCGACCCCGGCCATCCCGCCACCGTCTTCGCCGTTTCGATTACGGCGTTAACGCCCCACCCCATCGGAACCAGGGCGAGAGATTCAAGACCGAACGGCAT
Organism: uncultured Rhodospirillaceae bacterium; assembly: GCA_964435655.1. Lineage (GTDB taxonomy): Bacteria > Pseudomonadota > Alphaproteobacteria. The sequence continues at coordinate 7,321 of CAYTAE010000029.1, read as the reverse complement.
CAGCAAAAAAGCCAGAACGGCCCATGGCATGACCCAAAGGGTTGTAATTGGCACGGCAACCAGATTGGCCGCCAGCCCGTATTCGGCAAAGCGGTTGAAATGCTGAACGGCAAAAGGCGCCGTGGCCAGCCCGGCAACCAAGGTCGTTAGCCCAACCCCTGCAAGGTAAAGGCCGATGCGGCGAAGAACCCCACCTGCCGCTTTCCTCCGGATCCACACCCGGCGAATGGCTTCATAGACGGCAACCAGGGCAACCACGGCAGCAAAGGAAAGTTGGAAGGATGCGCCAAGTAGGGTTTCCGGCTGCAGCAGAAGGATAACGAAGGCAGCCCAGGCAACCAGGCGCATGGAAATGCCTGTCCGGTCCAACAGGACGGCAAGCAGAACCAGACCAACCATCAGAAAGGCGCGTTGGGTCGGAACGGTCCCGCCGGATAAAAGGAGGTACCCAAAGGCCCCAAAAAGCGCCACGATTGCCGCCCATTTTTTGATGTGGTAGCGCAGCGCCAGAGGCTCAACCAAAGCCAGAACCGCCCGCACGGCAATGAACAGAATGCCGGCGACCAGACCAATATGCAGACCTGAGATGGCAAGCAGATGGGCAAGGCCTGAATTGCGCATTGCCTGCCAGACGTCTTCGGCAATCGCCCCCCGTTTTCCGGTCATGAGCGCGGCGGCAACCGCGCCCCTTTGGCCCGGAAGCACGTCGATCACCCGGTCAAAAATCCATTGGCGGGCTTTTTCAATCTGGTTTTTAAAGAGGCGATCATCCGGCTTTGCCCCGGTGCCTGCTTCAAGGGGACCGATGGCAAAGCCAACCGCCCCCAAGCCTTTGAAAAAGGCGTGGCGCTGAAAATCAAAATTCCCTGGTGCCGTTGGCGCACGTGGCGGCAAAAGCATGCCACGAACGCGTACCCATTCGCCAACACGCAAGGGCGCCCGCTGTTGATCTCTTCGAAGACGAATGCGCACATTTTTCGGCGTGTTTGAAAGCGCAACCCCTTCGATCCGGACATCGTGAAGGGTGACGCGAAAACCCTTGGGGAGAATGTCAAAATGCGCGATCCGCCCTTCGATGGGCACAATGCCGGTTTCTTGGCCAAGAACAGGCGTGGCAACAAGAAAGGTGCGTATTTTTGCCGCAGAAAAACCAATGCCGATGGTGGCAAGGGCAAGAAAAAGCATGAACCAGGCGCTACGGTTCCATAAAAGGACGCCGCCTAGAAACAGACCCCCGGCAAACAGCGCTGCCACCCATAGCGATGGCTCAAAACCTAGGGAAAAATAGATTGCCACCCCAAGGCCCAGGCCAACCGGAAGCCACAACGGCCAGTTTTCGCGCTCGGCAAGCAAATTCCCGGTGACCGCTTGCGCAAAACGCTGGCCGAGAAGGCCGCGCTTCGTCAAAACGTCAAAGGATGTCTCGCGGTCCTTTCGGATCATTTATGCCAGCCCTACTGCAAGCGCGTTCAATATGCTAAACCCACATGAAATTACAGCTTACGCATTCCTTACACCTGTCGAGCAGCATGTCTATCATCACGCGTTTTGCCCCCAGCCCAACCGGTTACCTCCATATTGGAGGGGCCAGAACCGCTCTGTTCAACTGGCTTTATGCGCGCCACCACGGCGGGTCCTTTCTGCTTCGCATTGAGGATACGGATCGTTTGCGATCTACGAAAGAAGCCGTTGATGCGATCTTCGATGGGCTGCATTGGCTGGGATTGGACGCCGATGAAGCGCCCGTCTACCAAAGCCAGCGAACGGATCGCCATATTGAAATAGCCAATGAGCTGCTTGAAAACGGGTTGGCTTATCATTGCTATTGTTCCCCAGAAGAGCTGACGGAAATGCGGGCAACGGCAAAACGGGAAGGAAAGCCCATTCGTTACGATGGCCGCTGGCGCGACCGCGACCAATCCGAAGCGCCATCGGGCGTAAAACCAACCGTCCGTTTCAAGTCCCCCCTCGATGGAACAACCCTTATCCACGATCTTGTCCAGAAAGATGTAAGTGTCGAAAACGCGCAGCTGGACGACATGGTATTGCTGCGTGCCGACGGTACACCAACTTATATGCTGTCCGTTGTGGTGGATGACCACGATATGGGAATTACGGATGTCATCCGGGGCGACGATCATTTGACGAACGCCTTTCGCCAGACCCAGATTTATCGCGCTTTGGCGTGGCAGACTCCAAAATTTGCCCATTTACCCCTCATTCATGGACCTGATGGCTCGAAACTATCCAAACGCCATGGTGCCATCGGGGTCGCCGCGTATCGGGAAATGGGCTTCCTTCCAGAAGCTATTCGCAACTACCTTCTCCGTCTTGGCTGGAGCCACGGTGACGAGGAAATCATTCCAACGGACCGGGCCATCGAATGGTTTGGCCTGGACGCTGTCGGTCGCTCGTCTGCACGGATCGATATGCAAAAACTAGAAAATCTTAATGGCCATTATTTGCGCGAAGAAAAAGATGCGCGGCTCGTCGGATTGATTGCTCCAAAAATCGAAGGCGTTCTCGACCAAAAACTTACAACAGAAAATGAGGACCGGCTTTTTCGTGCAATGCCAGGGTTGAAGGCGCGTGCAAAAGACCTGAACGAGCTTGCTGAGAATGCGACGTTCTATGTTCGCAGCCGCCCGATCCCGCTGAATAAAAAAGCGGAAAAATTACTGAGTGAGGAAGGGCGGGCATATCTCGTAAAGGTCGTCACAACACTTGCGGAAATTGATTCATGGGAAGAGAACGCCCTGGAAGCGGCAATTCAGGATTTGGCCGAAGCCGATGGCATAAAACTCGGAAAACTGGCTCAACCTCTGCGGGCAGCCCTGACGGGCAGCAATGTATCGCCCGGAATCTTTGAGGTTTTAGCCATTCTTGGCAAGATTGAGGCGCTGAATCGTTTGCGTGATGTCCTCCCCTAGGATAGATTACGGGCTTGAATTTTTTCCCTTCAAACGGGCGTGTCACGCACAAAACAAGGCAGAAAAGGCCTTTACGAGGGATGGGCTACGACGCGGATCTAGAGGCCGCCTATAATAGAGGCAGGGACAAGCAGGAATGAATAAAAAGCAGACCGAACCTTCCTTTACCCTCACCGACAACCGGACAGGCGATACGTACGAACTGCCGGTTTTCGACGGTACGGATGGGCCATCCGTAGTTGACGCCCGTAATATATACGCTACCACGGACTGCTTCGCTTACGACCCTGGCTTCACGTCCACAGCCAGTTGCCGTTCAAAGATCACCTACATTGATGGTGAAGCGGGCATCTTGCGTTACCGTGGCTACCCTATTCAGGAACTTGCCGAAGAAAGCGATTATCTGGAAGTCTGCTACCTGCTGCTTCACGGGGAACTTCCCAACGCCTCGGAAAAAGAGACGTTCGAATACAACATCACCTACCACACGATGGTGGATGAGCGAATAAACTTCTTCCTGCGCGGGTTTCCGCGCGCGGCGCACCCCATGGCCATCATTTGCGGAGTCGTAAGCGCGCTTGCCGCCTTCTATCACGACAATCTCGACATCAACGACCCACACCAGCGGATGGTTGCATCCCATCGCCTTATCGCGAAACTTCCGACCATCGCCGCAATGGCCTTTAAATATTCGCAGGGACAGCCCTTCATCTATCCACGCAATGATCTCAGCTATTGCGAGAACACGCTTCGCATGATGTTTGCAGTGCCGTGCGAAGACTATAAAGGAAGCCCCGTCCTCGCCAGAGCCCTGGACAAGATTTTCATTCTTCATGCCGATCACGAACAAAATGCCTCAACCTCGACCGTGCGCCTTGCCGGATCGAGCGGCGCCAATCCATATGCCTGTATCGCGGCTGGTATTGCTTCGCTTTGGGGGCCTGCCCATGGCGGCGCAAACGAAGCCGTCCTCAATATGCTTCAGGAAATTGGATCGAAAGATAACGTGCCTGAGTTCATCAAGCGCGCGAAAGACAAAAACGATTCATTTCGTCTTATGGGGTTTGGCCATCGTGTTTACAAAAACTATGACCCACGTGCCGCCGTCCTTCGCGGATCGGCCCATGAGGTGCTTGATGAACTGGGCGTGAAAAACGATCCCCTTCTGGAACTGGCAATGGAGCTTGAGCGCATTGCCCTTGAAGACGATTATTTCATCGAGAAAAAACTCTTTCCAAATGTCGATTTTTATTCCGGAATTATTCTCAAAGCGATGGGAATCCCGTCATCCATGTTTACCGTTATCTTTGCCCTTGGGCGCACGGTTGGCTGGATTGCACAATGGCAGGAAATGATCGAGGATTCGGAACAGAAAATTGGGCGCCCAAGACAGCTCTACACCGGTGCCACGGAACGCAGCTTTGTTCCGGTCAATAAACGAAAATAACCGGCGACGCCTCACCCCATAAAGGGATAGTTGTCTAGGTTTGGAGCGCCCGTTTTTCTAAAAATTCAAGAATTGCGCTTGCCGCGCGCCTTGAGGGAGGTTCATCCCCTTCCCCCAATTGCAGAAGTGCTTCTTTGACTTCACGTTTCTGAACCTCGCGGGCCGTCGGGTCCTGTAGCAGGCCGATTAGGGTGTCCGCCAGCATTTTTGGATTGCAGTTTTCCTGAAGAAGTTCCGGCAAAACCTCTCGGTTTAAAATAACATTCACAAGCGCGACATAGCGAATGTTTAACATCCGTCGAAGAAGCCAGGCAGTAACTGGGTTAACCTGATAGGTGACCACCATAGGCAGCCCAGCGCGCGCGACTTCGACGGTCGCCGTACCGGAAGCAACGACGGCGATTTCACTAGCAGACAGGGCATCCCATTTTTCGTCATCGTTCTTTACAACAATCGTCGGCACAGGCCAGTTGGCCGTTGCCGCTCGAACTTCTTCTTCAACGCCTGAGACGGTTGGCACAACCGCATGCAGGCGCGGATACCGGGCCTTCAGCAAGGCGAGTGCTTTCTCAAAGACCGGCAACAGCCGCGACGTTTCGGAATGGCGACTTCCCGGCAACATGGCAATTACCGGGGAAAGCGGTGGAATATTGTGCCGTTCCCGAAAATGTGGTCCATCCCCCACACCTGCGCCTGATTCGATGGCCGTATGGCCGACGGCGATAGCGGGCAGGCCCTCTTTCTCAAAAATCGGCGGTTCGAAGGGAAGCAGTGTGAGCAGCAAATCGTTCACACGGGCAAGTTTTCTCGCGCGGCGCGGTTTCCAGGCCCAGACCTGAGGCGCGACGTAATGGATAACCGGAATTCCGGAACCCTTTAACCGGCGTGCGACCTGATAGCTGAACGTTGGTGTGTCGATTGTGATGACGGCAACGGGCCGGGCCGTCTTGACCGCGGCAACCGTTTCGCGGATTCGTCGCAGAAGCAACGGCAGATGGGGCAGAATTTCGGCAATCCCGATAAGGGCAATGTCTCGCATCGGAAAGATGGCTTGAAGCTCTTCCCGCAACATCCCTTCGCCACCAATGCCGTGAAAACGGACAGCTTTTCCCAAACGCTCCCGAAGCGCCGCTATCAATCGCGCACCCAGCAAATCGCCTGAAGCCTCGCCTGCGATGATAAAAAAAAGCGGTGCGTCTTCCGGAGCGCTGCCACCGGTCATGGCGACACCTTGATACCTACAAGAAAAAGGCCGGCCTTGTCGGCGGCTTCAATCACGCAAGCACGGTCAATGATGAGGGAGCCGCCAGCCTCGACGGCAATGCCGCAAAGCCCCGCCTTTGCCACCGCCTGCACCGTGGCTATTCCAATCGTCGGCAGGTCTGCCCGGGCTTCTTGCGTTGGCTTCTTGATTTTTACCAGGACGCCTCCCGGTTCTTCGCGCCGAAGATGTCCGGCCCGTTCAATCATGGCATCGGTCCCTTCCACCGCTTCCATGCCGAGGACAATCCCCTGCTGGACGATGACCGCCTGACCAACGTCAAGGAAACCGATGGCGCGCGCGATTTCAATGCCACGAGTGATGTCCGCCTCGGCGACAGAATCCGGCGTAAGCTTTCCAAGCACACCTTCCGGCGTCAGCAACTCGTCGAACACATCTTCGGCTCCCACCACGCGAAATCCCTCTGTTTCCAGTTCCTTAATCGCCATGCGAAGCAACCCATCGTCGCTTAAAGAAGCGACGCCCGCTTTTGCCAAAAGCACAGCCCCCTTTACGTCCGGGCGCAGAGAGGCAAGCGTGGGTCGGCCCACGGGCCCTGCAAGCACAAGGTCTTCGACCCCGGCTTCATGCAAAATCTTGATGGCGGTACCAACCGTACCCAGGCGAACCCAGGCATGGGGTACGTTTGCGACCGTTTTCGGGTTTGTATGCCCCTTCAAGGCCAGGACAAAGCATTCCCGCCCCTTTGATCGGCAGGCTTCAACAATTCTTTCCGGCAAAGCGCCATTGCCGGCAATGATTCCAAGTTTATTCGGCATGCCCCGCCTTGGGCTGACATATAGACCGTGAAGAATCCGCCTGAATGAACGCGACAATTTCCTGAACCGTCTCATTCTTCTCGAACAGCTCGGAAACATCTTCCAGACGCTCTGCCATTGTCCCTTCCTCGGCAAACAAGAGACGATAGGCGTTGCGAAGCGTATGGATCGCATCGCGAGAAAATTCCCGACGTTTGAGGCCGACAATATTCAAACCAGATAGATACGCCCGATTGCCCATAACCGAACCGTATGGAATGACATCGTTTTCGACACCAGACATACCACCCACCATGGCATGTTTGCCGATACGGACATATTGATGAACAGCCGAGAGGCCGCCAATAATGGCGTATTCGCCAACCTTCACATGGCCGCCAAGGGTGCCATTGTTTGCCATGACAACGTGATCGCCGACCTTGCAATCATGTGCGATATGCGAAGCGATCATAAATAGACAATGACTGCCGACGCGGGTGATCAGACCGCCGCCCTCTGTACCCGGGTTCATTGTTACATGTTCGCGAATGACGTTGTGGCTGCCAATAATAAGTTCGGATGGCTCACGGGCATATTTTAAATCCTGTGGTGGATGCCCGATGGATGCATAGGGGTAAACTATTGTTTTCTCGCCAATTTTTGTCCGTCCATGCACAACAGCATGCGAAACCAGCGAGACTCCGTCCCCAAATTCGACTTCAGATCCCACACAACAGTAAGGACCAATCGTCACGTCCTCGCCCAGTTTGGCGCCTGGCTCGACAATGGCCGTTGGATGAATGTTTACAGACATCAGCGATCCATAATCATCGCAGTAAAGGTCGCTTCTGCCATCACTTGCTCACTCACCTTGGCAACACCGCTGAATTTCCAGATGTTTGCTCTGTGTTTCTGTTTTTGGACA